>JAGRAB010000323.1 GCA_020435085.1 Bdellovibrionales bacterium
CATGCTCATGTCAAAATCAATGAGGCTTTAGATCAATTATGCGAGACCTATCTTGAAAAACATGATCCGTTAAGAAAAGCTCAGCGGAAACAACGACAACCAGTGTCCCTTCAATCAATATCTCCTCAGCCAGCTCGTCTTAAGACGAGAAGTTCTCGTCAGCCAATTTCAGCCAGTACAAAACATCATGTGTGGTTGAGAGATCAGGGGCAGTGTCGGTTTCACCAAAATGGCCGGCGATGTGAAAATAGAAAATATCTTGAAGTACACCATAAAAAACCAGTGGCTTTAGGGGGAGAGAATCAATCAGAAAACCTTGTGCTCCTCTGTCATGAGCATCATAAAACTGTACATATGAGATTTTAGGCCCAGCCCTTCGTCTGTAAAACTTAATAGGCCTTATTGAAAGTGACCATCAACATTACGAATTAAGTCTAGCTTTTCTTTGAAACATCAGTTTTTTAAGATATTTATCCGATCAATGACTTTGAGATGTTTTATTTTCGCAAAGTTTTTTTGATATTTATTTTTATGCTGATCTTTTTTGGCGTCAGTGCGTGGTCACATGAACGAGTCCGCATCGCACGAAACAATGCCAGTGCTTATATTACTAAAAATGGAAAGACCTATAAAGCGTGCTCCCCCTTAAAAACCTCAAACACAGGAAAGCTGATGTATGAAGGGCGGAACTTTTATAAAATACTTTTTGATAATGGAATTTGCGCAGGCAAATGGGCTTGGGTGCCAAAGCAAGATGTAGTGACTTCATCTGGTGGGCGATCTGGAAATACAGCAACAGAAGCTGAAACTTGTGTGAATTGCCAAAAACAGCAAGGCGGAGTTACAAAGCTTTTTCAAGGCCTTCAAGGCGTGATTAATCCGCCGAATGGCTTTGTTCCACTTCCTGGTAGTGCTGCTCGCTCTTGTTCTCAATTTGTGAATTCAAGTGGACAATTAGGAGATTACGGGCGGCGCACTTTAGCGGCTATCCAAAAAATCGATCCCAGTGGGCTGTGTTTTGTTGGAGGTGGAATTCCGATCAGTACACAAGTTTGCCCTGGCTATGCCGGTTTTAATCAAGCGACGAGAGAAAAATTTTGGGTTTACTTATTTGGCTCTATTGCACACGATGAATCGACATGTAACTGGCGGGCGCAAAATATGAAAGATGGTGATGGCGGGTCTGATGGACTTTTTCAATTGGAGTATGCAAATGGGAAGCGAGGGTGTAAAATTCCGAATAGATCTGCATGTAGACCACGGCCATTCTGCTATCCAGATCAAGCCCATAATACAAAGGAGTTGAAGTTTCAGTTTGAATGTTCAGCTGCGATATTAAAGCAAATAAATTGTTCGGGTAAAAAAGGAAGAGTAGTTGGTAATGGTGCGGTATTTTGGTCTAAGCTGAGAGTTTCAGATGGAGATATTTCAAATATGATTAAGCAATTTCCGGGGTGTTGGTAATGTGTAAGGTCAAAAAAATAATTTTTATACTCAGTGTTTTTTTAGGAATTTTAACCAATGTTTCAATGGCATCAGAGCTGACAGTTGAAACGTTTAGAAAACAAACAGATTTTGAAGATAGTGATTATGTTTTGGTTGAAAAAGGAGATAAAAACTCAGACTGTGAAGCGTTTGGTCATTTTGAAATTGTAAAAGATGATAATACTCAAACCCTTATATTTGTCTCAACTCCGTTAAATCAATTTGTAATTCCGGATATTGGAGGTGTAAAAGGAAGTTCAATTGAAGAGGGGAGTTGTACATATAAATCGAAATCTCAATTGAATGGAAAAATATTAACTTCCGAAAAAGAAGTGAGATGTAAAAAAACAATTGGCGGAGCAAAGGTGACATTAGAGAAAATTAGGGTCACCTTTATTAAAGAGGGATTTACCTATACTAAACAGTTATTCCATGATGGCAAAAATGTAAAAAATAGCGTTTGCCAAATGATTAAGGATCTCGGTGGCGATGAGCCCGTCTTTGAATAGAAGTCAGTCTTATTCCATTTTTAAGAGAAACAATAGTTTTTACACATTAAATCGAAACAGCATAATATCGCCATCTTTAACGACGTATTCTTTGC
>JAGRAB010000029.1 GCA_020435085.1 Bdellovibrionales bacterium
TTAAAGATTGGCCTCAACATAATGGACCAGAACAAATGGAGATGATTAAAAAATCATCCATTGAACTCTTTGCCCTTCAAAAAGATGAAAAAAAACCTGTGACCACACCCTTAAGTGAAATTGTTTTCGATGCCTGTGGAAAGATTCTGCTCAATGAAGCTGCCTCACCAAGAAAACCAGTTTGGTGGATAGGTCATGATGCTGTAGCAAAGCAGACGTGCCTTTTCTAATTACATTGTCTTTGGAGATGACCGCTGTTTGACAGACTTCCCATAAAGTCACCAATAATTGCTGCTAAGACAGAGGTAATATGAACACGGTCAAATTGAGGATTCCAACTTTGCTTTCTTCTTCTTTTAAACTCCTGATAGAGTTGCCAATTATGAATCCAACCTTTTGATTGAGGAATTTCACCAGTTTCGACAATATGTCGAAACACATCAATAACTCTTTGATCGTCCATAGAATCCATACATAATTTCTTACCCATTTCTCGTATGAAACCTGCAAATAAAGGAATCGCTGCGTTGACTTCCTCTCGTTGTAAATAATTATCTCCATTAATATTGAATCTGGTCATTATCGACTCAGAATAATGGGCAACCACTCCCACCACATCGAGCTCTGCTTTTTCAACCCAGGTCTTTGAGCTATTTTTACTTACTGATGCTGCTAGAAGACTATTTCCGTAATATCCAAGCGTTGCTTGTGACAATGAAGACAAATACACCCAAAGCGAAGGCATGTTCACTACATTTTTTAATAAAATTTCTCCAATGTGACTTTCAACACAACTTCTTTTAACTTTAATTTCACCTCGAATATCTAAAGATCCTTGCTCACAAATTTTAAGAAAATCATTATAAATTTCTCTCGACAAAGTAGAGCCTGACTTCAAGTAAGCCAAGAGTAACATGCCTTCAAAAAAGTTCATATTGGCTTTTTCCCCAAGACCATTAGAAACGTAAGTGAACAAATTGGATTCAATAAAACTCCTATGCCCAGCATTGTCTGAACGAGGGTCCATAATACCAATTTTCACACCAATAGGCTTTAAATCATCATAGACAGATTGCAGCTCTGATGACGTCATCGTAGACTTTAAAATGTCGTCTTCATTAAAGTTTGATGCATAACCTCGAGTGGCAAGACGAACAAGTGTTCGATAAAAATTCATTTCCGTAAGATCATAATAATCATGAGAAACATCATATTCGTAGAGTTTTTTTAATTCGACAAGAATAATTTTTTTACTTGTTTTTTTATGAAGCGGAGGAATATGACGAATAATTTTTTTAATTTCATCAATAGATTGAGATGTACCACTTTCAACTGCAAAACTAGATGCGATATCAGAAGATTGCATTTGTGAATATAAGTTTGCCTGATCGGTAGAATGAGTGAATGATTTTGATATGTAAAGCTGTGCTTCAAACCAGCTATTATAAACTTTAAAGGCTTCATAAAGCTGTTTCTCATCAAAAAATGGATTCACTCGCTTTTTTGGAGAAAGTCTTCTGTCTCCTGTCATTTTTTCTAAAACTATTGGTAAAGCGTCTTTTATATCTTCTGTCTTCAATCCAAATGGAAACTCAATCATCTTCTCTAAAGACTCTGCTAAACTAATTAATTTTGTGTATTCAATTTTTTTATCTGACTGACGGCTCAGTGCTGTTGCAATATTTTTAAAGACTTCAATCACCCATTCATTAAAATGACTCACTCCTTCAACACCTAAAATATCTTTACCCTTCACAAAGTACTGGTATTTCACAAGTATCCCGAACCAAGAGCCAATTTCATTTAAAAAGTCACCGAGTTCTCTTCCTCGAATTTTTGTATCTTCAACACCAAAACTCACAACTCTGAATTTATATAAAATCTCTTTAAGTAAAGACTCAGAAATAGAATCTGAATTTATTAAATTCCAATTTGCAAATACTCTAAATTCATGAATGAGTGTTTCAAAATCATTGAGATCATATTCAATATCTTTCCCTCTGAAAGTTTCTACAACCGTCATAATTGATGATTTCAAAGCGACAAGGGCCGTATCAACAACATGTTTTGGGTATTCTCTTTTTAATTTTAAGCTCTCTGACCACTGATAAATTTTAACATACCTATTCACTCTTAAGATTTCATCTTTCCAAACAGGAACAAGATGGATAAAGTCTTTTAATTCTTCACGTGTAATATTTGTCTCCCCCCCCCCTAAGACAACCACTTTCACGTTCATAATTTGCTTTAACAACTCATCACTGATTGTTTTATCTTTTAGAAAGTAAAGTTGTAAAAAATGTCGAATCTCTTCTGGATGATAACCATTAGGATCTTCCCCTACTGTGTACTTTTCGAAAGATTGCATTGAATAAACAGCACATTCTGAAAATTCTTCCAACTCTGCATCTTGTAACTCGCCATCAAGAAGTTTTTTTACGATAATTCCCATATTGGATAAACATCCCACTTTATTACCAAACTCAATATTTGTATTTTCAGCAGGATTCTCCCCCACTTTTAAACTGCATGCGGCAAACAGTATTGTGAAAACAACAAAGCTAACAAAGGAAATAGGGCGTTTCAAACGTGAACTAAAAGACATAAGTCATCCCCACAGCCACCCTGTCATTTGATCGATATCGTGTCATCAAACCAGATCCTGCTTTATCCGCAGACTCATTGGCACCCAAGACATCAAGGCCCAAGTCAAAGATAAAGTTTTCTCCAACAAGGTATTCTATCTTTGTTGAAAAAAGACCCGCCTCATCAGGAATCGAATAAAGATATTTAATGCCATATCTCAAAGAATAGTGATTTGAAATAAAAAACTGTTGCATGTACTCCGTTGAAAATACTTTATCAAACATGAAACGATCTAAAGAAGAATCTACGGTATCCCCAAGCAGCGTTGAAGGAGCAAGGTTTTTTCTTTTATCAATTTGCATATAACTATAACGGATATGTGAGTTTCTTAAACCTATCCAACGCAGTGAATGCTGAAGCATCCCACTAAAAATATTAATTTCCCTGAGTTCTGATTGAACCCAGTCTTCTGGTTGCCCAGATTCTTCTGGACGATCATTGGTAACAGAACCCCAAAAGGAAAGATCTTCCGTTTTATAACCAGCTTCCACAGTGGCCACATTATGATAAACCACGATAGGGTGCACTGTGACTTGCGTCCTATTGTCTTTAGAAATTTGGAGTTTTCCCTCAATCCCTAAATGAAGTTGATTTCTTGGTTTTCTTGAGTAAGAAAACCGACCCCATCCTCCTGAGTGGGGATGCCCTACCTCTAATGCACCTGCAAACCCATCATGCATAATAACGTCTTGTTCACTCGGACGATCTAAATCATAATAAAGATGACTTGGTTGTGATAAAATTGTTGTTTGGTTTTGTGGCGTCCAAAACCACCTGTTATTAGATGAAAATCGACCATCTTTCAGTTCAAAGTTGGGCCCTTGATCTGGAAGAAAAAAAGGTGTTCCAAATAATTTGACTCGCATCCATTCATTACCAACATTTAAAAATGCCCCAGTAAGTCCCAGAGTTTCTGGATGAATATAATCCCAACGAGCAATTGGCTGCCAAACTCCCAGCTTCCAAAGGTCATCAAATGCGGACCACTCCTCTCTCTTTCGACCTAGATAAAACTGAATCAAAGATGTTTGATTATCATATCCTGTATAAAAATCAGGAATATTTAAATAGGGTTTTTCAGATTCACGTTCTGCAGAAATGACTTTAATATCTGAGACGAAGACCCATTGTGAATAAGTTCTTTGATAATAATTCATTCGACCTGAAAAAGAATAAATCTGATTCGGTTGGTCCGAGTTGGGAGGTTCTGCCAAATACTCATGCTCACGCATTTTAAGTTCAATATGAAAATTTTTATCAGCAGGCACTTTGGTGAGATCTTCAATTTTTATTTTTTCTTTTGAGTTGGGTAAAGATAATGACGACGACTGCCCAAATGCAGAAAAATAAAAGAGACCCCCCACAAGTATCCCTATAAATGCAAAGCACTTATTCTTTGTTAAATTCAAAAAATTAATCCCTTGTTTTAGGTAAGATTATTGATTTCAATAAACTTACCTAAGCTCATCAAATCCTTTAAGAATTTTACCTTCTCTGTATGGAAAATCACAATTCTCGAGGAGGGGGTATGAAATCATTCCATAGTGGTGACAATTTTTGAGCAATTTAATGCGAGTTGGGACTTATTTTTAGAATTTTTTCGCCCCAAATGCTGTTTTGAATACTTGATAAGGAGGCAAGAATCTGTACCAATCTCAGTCGATCAGCTTCATATTCCCACCGAGACTCACTCAGCATCCAACCTATAAACTTTAAAGATCCACCAATAGCATCATCGAAATAATGAATTTTCCCATACTTCATTAGGTAAGTAAAAATCGCTCGGCGGACTTTTTCACTTATTGGATAGCCTTTTAAAAGAACGGCAAGATAGGGAGCATATACCTCATAGGCTTGTAAAGAATCAGGAACATTAATTGTACCCATTGGGGCCGACTGATCAAAACGTCCAAAAAAAGTCTCAATGTATTGAAGCAAAATCCACATTTCCATAATGTCAGACCTAAGAATGGGGAGCTGGCTATATCCCTCTTTTCGCACAGTGATCTCTAAGTATTTCTCAAACTGGATCCATAAACCTTTTGAATGATCTGGCTCAAAATATTTTGCCATTTCTGGTAAATGATGGATCCAACGCAGTAACTGAGATGAACTCTCTTTTCTAAAACAACTGGCCTCAATAAGTTTTTTTCCATCAACTTCAGAAATGGAACAGCTGGTGCTCAATTCTGAAAATATTTGCTTTTCAATACTGAGACCACTGAGGACATAAACTAAATACTCAATGCCTTCTTCAAAGGTAATCGTTTGTTTGCCATCAGATCTGGGCATAAATAAACTAGCCTCGCGTATAATTCGTTGAGCTAACTTTTCATCTCCAGGGTTAAAAATTCCAAGCGCGACCCCTAAAGGTTCTAATGCCACTTGAACTTCTTTTAACTCTTCAAGTGTTAAGTACGACAGCTGCTGACGACGCTCTGGATCTGCGGCAAAGCTCCTGAGAAGAATGCGAATAAGCTGTCGCTGCCAATTGAGCGATGTTATGCTGTGCAAATCATAAGAGGTCTTCTTTTTAAAATTCATTTGTAAAATACCATTTTCATCAATAATTAAAGGCCAGGGGGCTTGAAAAGCCACTCGATACAATTCATCTTCTGCCGGCAAAATAGGAGATACTCCTTCTCCCCCACCCTCAATAATCCGAATGGCATATTTCTGTGATGTGATCCAGTATTTAAATTCATTTTTCAGAACTTCCAACTGAGGAAACCCCAGTCCTTCTATATTTTTATGTCGATCATCATCTTTAGGGGTAAGAACTTTTCGGATCAACATTTCTACAATTTCTTTTCCTTGTTGAGCGGACAGCCCCAAAGGTAGCCCAAAAAGTCCATCACTGATTTCAATAAACTCATTAATAAGTTGAAAGGAAATTACATTTCCAGGGTGAACAACAAGAACATCAGAAATCATTTTTTCAATGTATTGGCCAATTTTTTCTAGATGAAAAATATTTTTGGCATCTCCAAAACGAGAGTCCAAAATAAAATACTGTAAGCGTGCTAATGTTTGTGTGAAATAAGAAAATATATTAAAAACTCTTTCCCACTCATTTCCTTCAATTCGCTCTTGAGTTCCGCCAATAAAAATTTGCTTTCCCTTTTCAAGAAGTGGCACATATTTTTGCCAGTCCTCTGGGCTTGTTGATTTTGTTGGCTGAATAAGAAGGAAAATTTCTCTCAGTAAAATATCTAAATCAGAAAAACGATAAAACTCACCTTTGATAATAAGTAATTTTCCTAACTGCTGAGCAACCTTATGAAAAGCGACAAGAGCGTCTTCAAATCGGTCTGTTGATATCTGTTTATTTTTTGCTCTTCCTGTTAGGCCATCATAAAAAACTTTGACATGAGGGTTTAAAATGATCGTTAATTCTTTAAGTTCAAGAATCAAACTCTTTGCCTTTTCCATTTCTTGACGACTAAAATGCACATCACTTCCGCCAAGAAACACCCTTTTAATTTGCATAATTTGATTCAGTAAAGGATCTGTAATAATAATTTTCCCTAAGAAAAATTTTGAAAGAAATGCTCGAACTTCACGGGCTGTATATACTTCTGAGCTGGATCCTTTTGTGTAGTCTGTAAAGGTTATTAATGCTTCTCGAAGACAATCCCAAAAAGCTTCAAGGTTTTTTTGAGGCAACTCCCCTCGAATATATAAATCAATAGTCTTATTAATATCACTGAGGCATTGTTGCTTTTCAGGACCACCTAATTTTAAATTTGGAGGTTCTGTATAGGGCTGATCTTCTCCTGCACATTGAATTAAAAATGGGATGAAAGCAACGATGAGTAAACCTAACAAAAGTGAAGAGCCCTTGCTTTTAAAAAACATAATTGGCTCCTAAACTCACTCGGTCATTCGATCGATAAAGACTTGTAAAACCATTATCAATAGAATTTTCATTACTCATACGACCAATCAGATCCACAGAAAAAAAACATTGCCAAAACTGCGAAAGAAAATAAGTGCCTTGTAAAGAGAAGATACCTCCATTTTGAGAAATATCATAAAGAACCGATGACGAAACTAAAAGAGGACGGGAGAAGACTCCTGAAAACTGGCGACGAACCCCTAATTGAAAGGCGTTTTGAAACTGAAAACGTCTTTCAAAAAGTGACTCATCCGGTGCAAACTCACCATAGTCCTTACCATCCCCCCCCAATAAGCGAGAATAACTCAACCACAATTTTGTGCCATGAAAACCCGAAAGGTTTTCTGATGTTTCCACAGTCCCTGTAAAAATATGAGTTTCATTCATTGTTTGAGTGATGTGTTTATAATTATATTCTTCTGTCGCCGGCTTTTCATAGTTCCACTCTAACCATGAATGAACAATGCTTGAATTTTTACCCATCGCTAAAGATGCCACATGCTGATATTCCACCCGTGGCACAATATCAGCGTCAATGCTAACATCTGAAGTCACATCCGTTAAATTTAAAACAAATGGAACCTCTAAAAGAAATTGATTCATAGGTTTATATGCATAGGAACTCGCAAAAAACCAATCCTGCCATTGTCTTTGTAAGTGAAATCCTACAGAAGGATGAAGAATCACATCTTCTATATCAGGAGTGACAATGCGGTAATTCATCTCTACCTTACTTTTATTGAGTAAAATTTCATCAGAAGGTGGCCGAAACCAGGGGTTTTTAGAGGTGAGTTTATTGTTTTCTACCGTTGCTTGAGGCCCAAACTCAGGAATAAATAAAGGAGAAGTAAAAATCATGAATTCATTATTATTTTGACGAAAGACCCAAAACAGCCCTGTTAACCCAGCTGGCTTTGCCTCAAGGGGATCATCCATAAATCTTGATTCAAACAAGCCACGATGCCAAAGTCGATCGGCCTGGGACCATGGCTGAAGTTTTCTTCCAAAGTATAAGTGGGAGGAGCCCACATCAAATTTATAATAAGCTTCAGAAGGTCTAAAATAGTTAACACCCTCTCCCCCTTGAAATTTTGTTTCAATATCAAATCCACCACCACGAGTCCCTGGTTCTGAACGAAGCCCTAATGTATATTCTGTCTGCTGGTCTTCAGCCCCTTCACGATAAAACTGTGCTTGTGAACTTTGATAATATCGCCCGGTAAAGCCCAAAGCCCCTTTCACCATGGGGTTATTATTTCCTAACACGGTTTTTTGTTTGAGAGAGCTCTGACCTTGAAGGTCATTTAAAGGAAGATTTTTTATTTGTAGAGTTTCTTCTGCAAATAAAAATGGGGCCTTAAAAGATAAAAAGCCTAATACGAAAAAGATGCCCCACAATCCCTGTGGGACCTGTCTCAACCTTAAGTTCATCTTCCCCCTCTTAAAAGAGATAGTAGTTTTAGCTACTATTCTTTAAGCAAACTACACAAAAGACCAAATACACAACACAAATATTATGACACACACGCGCAAATTTTTAAGAATTTCCAAGAATGCCTATTCTTTAAGCCAAAGATGGAGTTCATTAAGGACCCACTCAGGGTCATCAATAGTTAAATCATGACCGCCCCAAGGGTGCTTTCTAATGGGAGCTTGGGTCATTTGAGCTAAATCCATCGTGCAACGAGGTTCAACGAAGCGATCTCCTAAACTCACCAAAAAAAGTACTTTTTCTTTTAGCGACATCTCTGGATGCGAAAACCGAGAGGCTGCAACCAATTGAATAAGTGCTGTTCTTAAAGGGATCGTTTGTTCATTCGCCAATTTTACCCATAAAGGTAAAAAGGCTTTGCGACGCTCTGGAGAGTTGGAAATAATATTGAGAACTCCTTCTTCTCTTTTTTTGTGGTCTGTTTGACTGATTTGCGCAATAAAATCTTTCCAGATTTCCCAACGGAGACGCTGATAAAATGGAGACTTCCGACTGCTAGTATTTATAATCACTGCTTTCTGAATTTCATTTGGATATGAGGATATCCAATCAAGAGCGACCATTCCACCTAAAGAAGTAGCAAATACGTGAAATTCATTTTTATCCGATTTTTGCATAGCTCTTTTTCTGACTTTTTTCATCATTCCATGAATAGACTTAGGAGAGATTTCATTTTTATTTTCTCCTACACCTGGCAGATCAATCGTGAAGACTTGATCCTGGGAAAACGTTTTTTGAAATTGCTCGATAAATGTACCCCAATGTCTTGCTTCTCTTGCAAGTCCTCTTAAGAAAATCCAATTTCTTTTTTTTTGTTCACTCATACCAAGCCTCTAATGCTTTCTTTCGATGATCTTCTTTGACGCTATTTTGTAGATTTCTCCAGGAATCCGGCGATAAACAACTTCGATGAACAAAATCAAATAAGGGCATATGACGCCTTAGTGTTCGTGAACGACGATGGGGTTTGATGGGATGATAAATGCCCCATGGATTAAAAATTTGAAAAGGATTTTTTCGTAGCCAATTCCAAGAGCCCATTTCAAGTGTCCAAGGAAGAAAAAAGTTTTTATTGGGATTTTGTTCGTTCTTTAAATAAAGATAATCCCAGAGGTCTCCTTGAATTGTATACTGCCTGGAAACAGGCTCAATTTCATAGACATGATGAGGATATGTTTGATTTAAAAGCTGTGTAAACGCGTAAACCTCGGCAAGATCAGGAAATGGCTTTTTTGAATGGGCATAAGGAAACCAAAATCGATCCCTGGCCCCAAAGCCTGAGTGAACATCAATGGCCATAGATAACTTTGAGGGAAATAAATATGTCTCTACAACATGGCATAAAGCTTTCGCTTCAATTTCCATCCCCTCTTGATAATCGCCTCGATACCAAGGCAGTTTTGATGAGTAATTTTGTCCACTCACTAATGGATATTGGGATTCTTCGCAGTTAATGGGGGAGTTTCTCATAAGATCCACTCCATTTCCATTGGACCGACTTCTTCGCGCAATGCCAATAGGGTTCACAATAGGCATAAATACCAAAGTCGACTCTTGAAGTCGTTGCTGAAAAGACTTATCCCACTTCACGAGCTCAAGAATGGTTCGCATATAAGAGAGGATAACATCTGATCCAATGCGCTCTAATCCATGAACACCTCCGAAAAAACCAACTGTTGGAGATTTTGGAGTTCTATTGCCTAAAATGACAGTATAAATAGGAAACTCAATATTTTTATAATTCACAGTTTCAATAACTTCCGTATGCGCATGACTCCCAAAAGCCGCAATCAACTCTTCTAATTCTTTCATTTCACGGAAATTTCGATCGACGAATGTCTGACGCATAGAGGTCAGTTCCTCCCTACAACTAAAATGGAATTGTATCCTGTTTTGCAATAGGAACCAATGAAAGAAACAAAGGTAATTTTCTATTGCAAGGTGGCAATAACTGTTCGATGCTGACGAAGGGTGCATGAGAAACGTTGGAGGCAAAAATGAGCGAAACCAAAGTATTTCCAGTGACGAAAAGTTGGCACGATTCCGCCTATATTGATCGAGAAAAATATGAATCCCTTTATCAGCAATCCATCAAAAATCCTGAAGAGTTTTGGGCCGAACAAGCCAAAAGATTAGACTGGTTTAAACCCTGGCAAAAAGTTAAAGATGTTTCTTTTCATAGCCCTGTTCACATTCAATGGTATCAAGGTGCTGAACTCAATGTGGCCTATAATTGTGTCGACCGCCATTTGAAAGATAAAGAAGATCAGGTGGCTATTATTTGGGAGCCCGATAACCCCAAAGAAGCGTCTTTAAAAATTACTTATGGTGAACTCCATGAAAAAGTTTGTCGACTTGCAAATGTTTTAAAAGATATGGGTGTAAAAAAAGGAGATCGAGTCACCATTTATCTTCCTATGATTCCTGAGGCCGCCTACTCAATGCTTGCCTGTGCACGTATCGGTGCAGTTCACAGTATCGTCTTTGCTGGTTTTTCTCCTGATGCTCTTGCTGACCGCATTGATAATTGTGAAAGCGAGTTTCTTATTACTGCTGATGAGGGGCTTCGTGGTGGAAAACCCATTCCTTTAAAGAAAAATGCCGATGCCGCCATTGCAAAAGCTCCTCATATAAAAAAATGCCTTGTTGTTCAACGAACTGGAGCAGAAATTAACTGGAACCCCTCAAGAGATATTTGGTACCATGAAGCAGTAAAGCAAGTCAGTTCAGACGCCCCAGCGGAAGCTTTTTCGTCAGAAAGCCCACTTTTTATTTTATACACCTCGGGGTCAACAAGTAAACCCAAAGGCGTTCTCCACACGTCTGGAGGATATCTTGTTTATGCATCTCTGACTCACCAATATATCTTCGACTATAAACCTGGAGATATTTATTGGTGTGCTGCTGATGTTGGCTGGGTCACTGGACATTCTTATATGATTTATGGACCCCTTTGTAATGGAGCAACAACTCTCTTATTTGAAGGCGTTCCTACTTGGCCAAGTGTTTCTCGCCTCTGGGAAATTATTGATAAGTACCAAGTCAATATTCTCTATACAGCACCAACCCTTATACGATCATTAATGGCCCATGGTGAAAAGCCTGTAAAGTGTACATCTCGAAAATCACTCAAACTTTTAGGTTCCGTTGGAGAACCCATCAACCCTGAAGCTTGGTTATGGTATTACCATGTGGCTGGTGACGATCGTTGTCCTATTGTCGACACTTGGTGGCAGACAGAAACGGGCGGGATTATGATCACCCCTCTTCCAGGTGCCACAGATCTCAAACCTGGTTCTGCGACAAAACCTTTTTTTGGGATTGAACCTGTTGTTTTGAATGAAAAAGGAGAAGAAGTTCAAGGTGAAGCGGAAGGTGTTCTTGCCATTAAAGGTTCTTGGCCAGGCCAAATGCGAACAGTTTATAAAGATCATCCTCGTTTTGAACTCACATATTTTTCTCAATATAAAGGTTATTACTTTTCTGGGGATGGCTGCCGTCGCGACAAGGACGGAGACTTTTGGATTACGGGACGCGTGGATGATGTCCTCAATGTTTCTGGGCACCGCATGGGAACAGCAGAAATTGAAAGTGCATTGGTCGAGCATCCAAAAGTGGCTGAAAGTGCTGTTGTTGGTTTTCCTCACGATATTAAAGGACAGGGCATCTATTGTTACGTCACCCTCATTGATGACACCGAACCAACGGAAGCCTTAAAAAATGAACTCATTCAGTTTGTAAGAGCAGAGATCGGAGCCTTTGCAAAGCCTGATTATATCCAATGGGCTCCACAACTTCCTAAAACAAGAAGTGGAAAAATCATGCGAAGGATTTTAAGAAAAATTGCTGAAAATCAATTTGACCAACTCGGTGATACCTCTACTTTGGCTGATCCACAGGTTGTGCAGAATTTAATTCAGGAGAGACAAAATAAATAAAAACTGCTTTGCTTAATGAGAGTGCAAGATTTTTTTAATTTTGATGAGCATTTAAGCATGTCTGCGATGTCTACATTTCGTTAAAATGAGTCTGTCAGTTTTTTGTCAGACTCATTGCCTCTGTCAAAAACTTGTTTTTTTACAATTAAAACTCGTCAAATCCTTGTCTATAGGGCGTTTCAAAGGACTGGTTTTTCAAAAAAAAAATTTCTCACTCTTTACAAAAACTTTTGTGAATGCATAAGATCTAAGCAAGATGACTCTGTTAGGAAATACAGATTTTTTTGGTTCCTTACAGCCCCATCAATAACACTTGGAGTTGAATCGCAAGTGCTTGAAAAAGGGAGTAAAATTTGAACTGCCTGAAATATCAAAGCAGAAACAAAACCCCTGGGGCAAAGGCCATTGACAGGTTTGTAAATCCCACGATAGCGTCAATGTTAGTAAGAATCTGTTCACGAAGGGATCACCTTTTTGAACGCGGACCTCAGCCAATAGTTGACACAATCTTCGTCACCGGATGGCAAAAGGTATTTCGACAGGATGTCAATCGATTCAGAAACAAATTTTATAAGGGGTTGTTTCTTGAGTTCGACTTCCGCAATTTCTTAAAAAATAGAGGGGAATTCCTCAAAAGAAAAACGTGACTCTTAAGAGTTTAACTCTCTTAATAGCTCGTCTATTCTTTAAAAACAGTTAAACACCCACGGAGGCGGCATGAGCTTGCAACAAGATAATCACCTGCATGATGCAAAATCACAAAAATCAGAATTCCTTGTTAATTCTGATTCAGATACAGGCTTAACATCGTCATCAGAGCGAACACCTGTTGAGGACTCCACCGATGGCCCAAAAGTTATGCGTGTAACAAAACGGGATGGAAGTCTTGAACCTGTCAATGTAAACAAAATTGTTAATGTAACCCTCGCCTGTTCCACTGGCCTTCACCAAGTGGATCCCATGCGTGTAGCTACAAAAGTTATCAGTGGCCTTTACGATGGTGCTTCTACTCAAGAACTGGATAAACTTTGTATACAAACAGCTGCTCTTCTTATTGGAGAAGAGCCTCAGTATTCTAAACTCGCGTCTCGACTCCTCGGTCGATTTATTGATGAAGAAGTCCACAACCAGGGAATTCGCAATTTTGTTGAGTCCGTTAAACGCGGATATGAAAATGGTCTGATTTCTGAAGAGAAATATAAATTTGTTATTGAGCACAAAGAACCTCTTAATATTATTGTTGATAAAACAAGAACTCATAAGTTTGAATATTTTGGTTTAAGAACTGTCTATGACCGCTACTTGCTCAAAGATCCAAAATCTCGACAAGTCATTGAGACACCTCAGTACTTCTTCTTAAGAGTGGCTTGTGGATTAGCAAATACCTTTCAAGAAGCAAAAGAATTTTATGATCTCATTAGTAGTTTAGACTATATGCCAAGTTCGCCAACTTTATTTAACTCAGCAACTCTTCGCTCGCAACTGAGTAGTTGTTACCTTCTCGACTCTCCTGATGATGACCTTTCTAGCATCTACGATAAATATAAAGACATCGCACTTTTATCAAAGTTTGCTGGGGGCATTGGCGTTTCGTTTAGCCGTGTTCGTTCGCGTGGATCATTGATTAAAGGAACAAATGGTCACTCCAATGGGCTCACTCCTTGGCTCAAAACCTTGGATTCATCTGTTCAAGCTGTGAACCAAGGTGGACGACGAAAAGGGGCTGCATGTATTTATTTAGAAACTTGGCATGCCGATATCGAAGAATTTCTTCAATTAAGAGATAATACCGGTGATGAAGCTCAGCGCACGCACAATCTCAACCTTGCCAACTGGGTCCCTGATCTCTTTATGGAACGAGTGGAGTCCGATCAAATGTGGTCTTTATTTGATCCAAAAGCAGTTCCTTACTTTGTTGATACTTATGGCGAAGAATTTAGAAAAGCCTATTTAAAAGCGGAAACCGAAGGTCTTTTCACAAAGCAAGTCAAAGCTCGAGACCTCTATAGTCGCATGATGAAAACTCTTGCTCAAACCGGAAACGGCTGGATGACTTTTAAAGATGCTGCCAACTCTAAAGCCAATCAAACACTTCGTCCTGAAAATGTGATTCATTTATCCAATTTGTGTACCGAAATTTTGGAAGTCACAAGTAATAAAGAAACCGCTGTTTGCAACCTTGGCTCAGTAAACTTAAGCCAACATATTCAAGATGGAAAATTTGATTTTAAAAAATTAGGACGTACTGTTGAAGTGGCTGTTAAGTATTTAGATCGCGTGATTGATATTAATTTTTATCCTATTGGAACAGCTTCCTCTTCAAACTCAAAGTGGAGGCCTGTAGGTCTTGGTGTTATGGGACTTCAAGATGTCTTCTTTAAATTGGGACTGCCTTTTGACTCGAAAGAAGCCCAAATGCTTTCAACAAAAATTCAAGAAGAAATTTACTACCATGCTCTCAGAACTTCTGTAAGTCTGGCTGAAAAATACGGCCCTCATGCCGCCTTCCAAGACACACGCGCAGCTGAAGGTCAGCTTCAATTTGATCTTTGGAACGTAGTTCCTGAAGATATGGAACGATGGGAAAAACTGCGTCGACAAATTAAAAAGACTGGCTTAAGAAACTCATTGATAATTGCCATTGCACCAACAGCCACAATCGCTTCTATTGTTGGATCTTATGAAGCCATTGAACCTCAGATTTCTAACTTGTTTAAACGTGAAACATTGTCTGGTGAGTTTATTCAAATCAACCGCTACTTAGTTGATGCTCTTAAGAAACGAAATCTTTGGACCGAAGAAATTCGAAACAAAATTAAAGCCGCAGAAGGGTCTATTCAGGATATTCAAGAAATCCCCGAAGATATCCGACGTACATTCCGTACTGTTTGGGAAATTCCACAAAAATCATTAATTGATATGGCGGCAAAGCGCGGCCCTTATGTCGACCAAGCCCAATCTTTGAATCTATTTTTAGAGAGTCCAACAATTGGCAAGCTTTCAAGTATGTACATGTATGCTTGGAAATCAGGTATTAAGACGACCTATTATTTGCGCAGCCGACCAGCAACAAAAATTGCAAAGACAACACTGAGTTCTTCATCAACAACACCCAAAAAACAGTATACTGATGAAGAAGCTTTAGCATGTTCTTTAGAAAACCCCGAACTTTGTGAGGCTTGTCAATAATCACCACTAGCAACCAAGAGCATTTAACTACTTAGAGGAGTACAAAAACATGTTATTAAATCCAGGCTTTGAATTAACCCTTCGCCCAATGAAGTATCCTGAGTTCTACGAAATGTATAAAGATGCTATTAAAAACACGTGGACAGTGGATGAAGTGGATTTTAGTTCAGACGTGATTGACCTTAACTCAAAACTCTCATCCAGCGAAAGACATTTGATTAGCCGTCTTGTAGCCTTTTTTGCTACAGGTGACTCGATCGTTGGAAACAACTTAGTTTTAAATCTCTATAAGCATGTGAATGCTCCTGAAGCCAGACTTTACCTTTCTCGTCAGCTCTTTGAAGAAGCTCTTCATGTTCAGTTCTATCTCACTCTTTTGGATACATACATCCCTGATCTTAAAGAACGAGAACAAGCTTTTGCAGCCATTCACAATATTCCTTCTATTAAGAAAAAAGCTGACTTTAGTTTTAAATGGATGGATAGCATTAATGACCTTCATCGCATTGAAACAAAAGAGGATCGACGCAAATTTTTAATGAACATGATCTGTTTTGCAGGAACTATTGAAGGTCTTTTCTTCTTTGCCGCCTTTGCTTATGTTTATTATTTACGTTCAAAAGGCCTTCTTAATGGTTTAGCTACTGGGACTAACTGGGTCTTTAGAGATGAAAGTGCTCATATTGATTTTGCTTATAAAGTCATTGAAGTGGCTTGCCGTGAAGAGCCAGACCTCTTCAATGATGGCATGAAAGACATGGTGATTGCGATGTTTAATGATGCTATTGATTGTGAACTCACTTTTGCTGAAGATATTTTAGAAAATGGCATTGCTGGGCTCAGCAAAAAAGATATGAAAACATATCTTCAATACGTCACTGATCAACGTTTGGAACGTCTTGGTATTGCCCACCAGTACAACGTTAAAAATCCATTTGATTTTATGGAACTACAAGATACCCAGGAACTTGCAAACTTTTTTGAGCGCAGGGTTTCTGCCTATCAAATTGGAGTTTCAGGCGAAGTCAGTTTTGACGAGTCTTTTTAAATTGATATGAAACTGGCCCCTTTAATTGCGGATATTGAATACCTACCGTCTCGAAAAGTCTGGTAATTCTAATAAGCTCTCATGCTCGTTAGTGTTTCTCGAAAACTTTGTTTTCGAGAAAGCCGTCCGATCACCAAAATTTATTAGTAAATCAAAATATTTAGAGGACGGAGAGGTAAGATCCTCCGCAATTAAAGGGGCCAGTTTGAATGCGATATGAGAGCCTCGAGCGCAACGAGGGGCTTTAATTATATCAATTTTTGTCATTAACTATAAATAGTTCAAAATCACTCGGCACACCAGTTGCTATTAAAACCTCTGAATATCAAACCAATGAGGAACGTTTAGAGGTTTTTATGGTTTTATTGAAGATAAGATGGTTCATTTTGTGGTTTTCCATGAGTTTAGGGGCTGTTTCCTATGCAATGGGGGACGGAAATTGGCAAGATTTTGAAAAAAATAACTCTTCTCTAAAAGAACTCTTTTATTGTTCTTTAAAGGTAACCAATGCCTATAGAGAGGGGTACCGGTTAAGAACTTATGTTGACATTAAAAACCAACCTGTAATTCTTGGAGAAAGCCAAGATGTCAGTGATCTTCAAACAATCTTTACAGGTAAACCTATCAACCATATTTTTGGAAATAACCTGGCTTTTATGGCTTCTCTTTTTAAAAGTGAAAATAATCATGGGCAGTACAAAATAAAATATGGAATCTATCAATTTAAAGTCAATAAAGGTCAGTTTACAGGATCAGAGTTCACACCAATCCCAAATACTCATTATTATATAGTTCCCGTTGTAGAGAACAAACTCCAATTTCAACCAAAAGATACTATTACAATGGAGTTTCATCGACCTATTGGCAATAATACAAATGCCAGTTTTATTGATTTCTCTTGTCAACATGCCAAATCTATTGGATCTCGAGGTGTCAAATGATTAAGAAACTCAACTTACTCTCTCTTATTACATTAAGCTTTATCCATGTGAGTACTTTTGCCTTTGAAGAATCTCAAGGAGAAACTCTTCAAGAAACTTTTCGATGTTCCCTTGTTGTTCGAGACTCTCTCATGAACCGTAACTCTCCACCAAGAATTGATATTAAAGACCGTGTTGTCACACTTTCAAAATCAATGAATCGCTATGACTTACAGACAATTTTTTCATCTGAAGAACTTTCTCGTGAAGTTGGAGCTAAAATTCAAATTATGGGGAGTCTCTACGGAAAAGTCTCTGGGCAACCTCGAAAACTCAACTTAGGAATTTTTCAACTTCAGGCTCCTGACTCTAAAAGACTCATTACCTCAAAGAATCATTGGTTCGCACCAAAAGACAGTACGAATTCTGGTCTTTATGCACAACCTATTTCAGAAACTATTTTTAATTTTGAAAAGAATCAAAATTAGGACATGGAGTTGAGGCTTCGAGGGCTCGGAATGAAAGAACGAGCCAATCACGTGATTGTAAATTGTGAAAGCTTATAAAGCAAAACAAAGCTGAGTGGTTCTCTCAACCACTTGACCTTCTATGCGATTTCCCCCAACCCATTGAGTTTGCAGGAAATCTTCTTTTTTTGCTTCTTCACGAATAGTTAAAAGTACATAACTTGAGTATTTTTTTTCTTTGTCATGAAGAGAGCAATCCTCATTGGACGTCATCTCTTGAAAAAGCTCTGATTGATGAAGTTCCAGTTCGCCTTGAATGTTTTCAATTTTATAGAGAATGGTTTGATTACGAATCAAGGTGTGTGTAAGAACAAGTTCAGCAAGTTCTGACTCCGCAAAAGCCGATGTAGAAAAAACAAAAAATGATAGTAAAAGTATTTTTGCCATAATGATTGTCTTACCCTTTAACAGTTACTGACTAGAAACTATCCAAATTTTTAGCTAAAATCCAATTTTTTAAAGGTTCACTGAAATAGTTACTTGTGTGTAAAAAGAATTTTCAATGGATGTTAAGAATCTGTCTGTGTTTCTTTTGTCCAGCCACCCATTTTAGGAAGATTTTGTTTTTTAGAAATATAGAAAATCACTGCTAAAATAGCAAAGTAAGCAATACTGAGCCACTGCCCTCGAGTGAGCCCTAAAGCTTGATAGCCAATCTGTACATCAGGCATTCGAAATTGCTCTCCAATGATTCGAACAACAAGATAAGTGAGTCCAAAAAAAACAGAAACCACACCCGGACGACGCGGTTTTCTCCAAACAATACAAACGACAACGAAGACTAAAAAACCTTCCATGAAGCTTTCATAAAGTTGAGAGGGATGGCGAGCAGAAAGAAAAGGAGCCAACGCCTCTGTCACCTGCTGATTGCCATTTTGAATAGCTTGAATCAGTGATTCTACCACACGATTGACCCCATGATAGGCCATCGAATCATAACGGTAATTGGAGACCCATTCCTTCCACATCTCAGGAGTGACTGAAACCATTTCCCCTTTTGGAAAGGAAACGCCAGAAAACAGAGACTTTATCCGCAATAAAAACTCAGTAAAAAATGACATTTGTGGAGGGTATAACTCCACTTCTTTTAAGGCCTTCACTGCAGGTTCAATTTTATAAAGCTCACTGACCTTTTGAGAAGTCCAAAGATACATCTCTGATGGAAACTTCACCGCCCAAGGAATTGCCGATTGGACAACTCTCCCAAATAATTCTCCATTAATAAAGTTGGCAATTCGTCCAAGAAAAATCCCCAAAGCTCCCCCTGCACAGGTGAGATCCATCAAATGAAGGATAGGAACCTTATGGATGCGAGAATATAAAACGGTGGCAATAATAATTCCAACAATACCACCGTGACTTGCCATACCACCTTTATGAACAGCCAATACGCCCCAAAAAGGAAATTGATTTGAAAAATCTGTGAGAAGATCTGGCGAATAAAAAACAGCATACCCTAAACGACCGCCAGCAAGAGTTCCTATAGCCATCCAAGTAGTAAAATCTGTCAACTTATCAATAGAAAGTCCAATGCCGGCTCCCCGTGGGGCCATTTTAGCTACATAAACCAATCCAGCAATAAAGCCGGTGAGATAAGCAAGGCCATACCATCGAATTCCAAAATCGCCCCAAAAATGAATAAAGAATGGGTCTAAATTGTGAACATAAACATCCATACCCAGTATCTTATCGACCTCACTTTTGATGACAAGAAAGAATTCATGGAATCATTGGTCTTTGACACGTACTGGCTTATGTCATAGGTAATATTCATATGATAACACTCGCAAGCACCTCTCCTTACCGAAGACAGCTTCTCAAAACCGCTGGTTTTGATGTAGAGGTGGTTTCACCAGAAATTGATGAATCGGCTCTCAAAATGCAGATAAAAGATCCTAAAGCTTTGGCGAGGGAACTGGCACAATTAAAAGCTCGTGCTGGCCAACGGAAAACCAAAAACCCATGGGTGGTTGGCTCGGATCAAGTCGCCGCCCTTGAAACTCAAATTTTTGACAAACCTCTAACAAAAGAAAATGCCTTTAAAACTCTGCTCGCTCTCCAAGGACGCACTCATACACTCTTAACTGCAGTTTGTTTAATCACTCCTCAAGGCGAAGAGAACTGGTGCAATGAGACCCGCCTGACAATGAGACCACTTTCTGAAGCTCAAATTCGCCAATACATTACTGAGGATTCACCTCTTGATTGTGCAGGAGCTTATAAGTTAGAAAAAGCAGGAATTCGCTTATTTGAATCTATTGAATCTTCTGATTTTACAGCCATCCAAGGACTGCCCATGATTGAATTATGTAATCGACTCTATGCCTCTGGGTGGATGTTATAGTTCTTTAGTTAAATGACACTGGTCTATACTCAAGACCATGCCCATGTAAGTTACTAAAAATCCAGTTTTAAACCTATTCCAAAATTTGACTGGCTTGTTGGCAGGATAGCTACTTGCAATTTTGACGGTACAGCGGCCGTAGAGCCAGCTGATGGGTAACTCCAAACATCCACAATCTCCCAAATTTTTATTCCAAAAAAAACGGCCGTTGCAACTTTCAAAGCATCCTCTGTTCCAAAAATCTGCTTTCTTTTTCCTGAACATGAATTATGGCTTCCAGCATCGCCAGAGCAAGGGTCAAGCATCCACTCCCACATGGCACCCATTAATAAAATGGCAAATGGTGCTGGCTCTGCAACGGTAAATAAAAACCCTTTTCCCTTCTCTCCTGTGTAACGATCCTGCATAAGGTGACCCATACCAAAACCAACGACTGTGCCAACAACCGCTCCCGCTCTATATTGATCGTTTGAAATCTGAGAAGACGGCTTTTCTTCAAGTTGAGTTTCCTCATTTGCAAACACTTGAAACGAAAAAAACACAAGTGTAGCAATAATTTGAAGAAAAGTTATAGACTTAATATTCATACTCATAACGCTCACAAATTTATTTAATTGAGTCAATAAAGTACACAAACACACATAGATAGATAGGAAATTATAATGCAGGGCGACCTCTACCGCGG
>JAGRAB010000324.1 GCA_020435085.1 Bdellovibrionales bacterium
TTTTTGATAAAAATGGAATGACTCTTTCTGGAGTTTGTAAAGAAAGAGACCTCATCGAAATTATCGAAATTAAAGAACACCCTTGGTACATTGGTGTGCAATTTCATCCGGAGTTTAAATCTCGCCCGTTATCTCCACATCCATTATTTACAAGTTTTGTTGAGGCATCATTAAAGCAGCATATGCAACAAACCACTCACAAAAAAAAGATGAGTAGTAAGATCAAGCGGACTGGATATAAAAAAGAAGTTTCCAAGTCCTTGAACTCTTAATAGAGGAACTTAAATGAATCATGACGATATTATTGAAGCGCGACGAGTTCTTGAGATTGAAGCCAATGCTATTATGGGTTTGCGCGAGCGTTTGGGAGCTGAGTTTTCTCAAGCTGTTGATTTGATTTCTCAAACAAAGGGAAAAGTTATTGTCACCGGAGTTGGAAAATCAGGGCAAATTGGCAGAAAAATTGCCAGTACGCTCAGTTCAACGGGCACGCCGGCATTGTATGTTCATCCAACGGAAAGCTCTCATGGTGATATGGGCGTGATTGCAGATTTAGATGCTGTAATTGCCATTAGTAGTAGTGGTGAGTCCCAAGAACTTCATGATGTTATCACTTACTGTGTGAGAAAAGGTGTCGCGTTGATTGGAATGACAGGTGGTAAAGACAGTAGTTTAGCTCGATCATCTCAAGTTTTTTTAGATATTTCGGTAAAAGAAGAAGCTTGTCCATTGAAGTTGGCTCCTACGTCTTCATCTACTGTAACTCTCGCACTTGGAGATGCCCTTGCCATGGCTGTATTAAAGCGTAAAGGTTTTAATGAAGAAGACTTTGCAGAGTTTCATCCAGGAGGAAGTTTAGGGCGAAAAATGCTCACTCGAGTGAAAGATGTTATGATGACGGGTGATGCTCTGCCAGTCGTGACCGAATCGACACCCATACTTGAAGTGATTGCGGCTATGACTGGCTATGCCGTGCGAGGGGCTGCAGGTGTTGTTTCAGCATCTGGAGATCTTATAGGTGTGATTACGGATGGAGATATTCGTCGTCAGTTAGGACAGGGGCAAAAAGCAATTGAATGTGTTGCAAAAGACTTAATGTCAACAAACCCGAAAACAATTGATGTGAATGAGTTAGCACAAAAAGCCTTATTTGTTATGGAACAATTTCGCATTAATCTTTTATTTGTTATCAATTCTCATTCGGAGCATCCTAAAAAACCTGTAGGACTCCTTCATATTCAAGATCTCATTGGCGCGAAGTTGAAGTAGGTGACTATCTCCTCAACCTAAGTCGGGTGACGGGGATTTCAATTAGCTTTTGCTTTAAAAACTTTTTATCCTTGAGTTTATGAAGCTTTCAAAAAGTTCAAGAATTTTATTGGCTCTTATCAGCTCAACTTATTTATTTTCACAGGGTTTAATGGCTGAAACCATTGAGTTTCCTGAAGAAGAATTGGCCACGGAAACAGTTTTACCCATTTTTGACCATGCTCGTGGTGTGCTCAACCGAAATGTAGTGACTAAAAAGCGATTTGAGTTTGGGGCTGGCGGTGGCCTTGCTTTGAATGAGCCATTTTATAATCCATTTAATTTTCATATTCAGGGGAGTTATCACTTCACGGAACTTCATGGCATCAATATATTGGCGATGTTTTTAATGCCTGGATTATCGAGTTATGGAGAGCAATTAAAGACAAGCCCTTATATTACGCCTCAGTTTGACGCCAGCAAAGCTCCGGCCCCATCGAGTATTTTTATGGCCAGTTATCAATTAACAACATTTTATGGAAAAATTAGCTTAACAAAAAAGTCGGTGATGAATTTAGCACTTTTTGGAGTTTTAGGAGCTGGCTTAATGGGTATGGATTCAGGTACACAATTGCCTGCTTTAAATGCTGGTTTTGGACAAAAGTTTTATTTTGGAAATAGAATTTCGCTCAGGCTCGACTTTCGTGTGATTGCCTATCAAGGCCCAGATCCCACGTCTCAGACACTAAGGCCAACAGATCCTGCTCCGTCAGAATCTTCGTTTCAAGATGAATTATTTTTTAATACTTATCTTACGGCAGGAATGGCGTTTCTTTTCTGAAACATAATCATTGATAAAAATCGAATGGTTACAATAGGTGAAAGTCTAGATTGGATTTAAGTTCATTTAGTTTTTCCAAATAATTTTGCTAACATATGATTGTATTTATAAAAACTTCACCTACTGTGCGGACTTAAAAAAGGAATTTTTCAGCATGATTCACTTCAAAGAGACAGTCTGTTTATTTTTGTTTCTCTTCATGCCTTTGATGGCCAATGCACAATTTGATGATACTCCCTCGTCTTCTCAATCAGAAAATGCTGAAGTGGAAGACCTTTATGATCGCTATGATCAGCAAGAAGAGCGTCGAAGTATTCCACAGCCGTCACCAAGAAAAAAACTAGCACCAGATAAGATTGGTACACTTTCTGAACTAGCAACTTTAGAGCCATTCAATGATATTGCAGTGATTCAAAGAAAGTTTCTTCCAAAAACACAACGGTTTGAAATTGCGGGTATGGCAATGGGAAGTGTGAATAATCCATTTTTTAGCAATTTAGGGTTTGGTATTCGTGGATCTTATTTTTTTACAGAAAAGCACGCGATTGAATTGCAATATTATTTTCTTTCCAACTCTGAAAGGGATGTCACAGCTAACCTTCGTGACAAAAGAAATGTGGAAACAAAAAGCTTAACTACTCCCAAAAGTTATATGGGGGCAGCCTATAAGTGGAACCCTATTTATGGTAAATTCACCTGGTTGAATCAAACTATTGTTCCCTTTGATTTATTTTTTACTATAGGAGCGGGAACGACAAAAACCGATTTGGGTAATCAAGAGCCAACCATTCATATTGGTAGCGGTCAAGTCTACGCCATTTCAAAAGCTATGGCTTTTCGCTGGGATATTTCATGGAATTTTTATCAGGCCGATGCGGAACAATCTGATGGAACAAAAATTACCAATAATCAAGATGACCTCTTTTTAATGGTTGGGATGAGCTTTTATTTTCCGGAGGCAAAGTACCGATGAAGAATTTACACCTTGGTTTAGTGGCAATTTGTTTAAGTGTGAGTGGGTTCGGTGCTTTTGCAAAAGACCCCTCGTTCTTACAGCCTAAAATAGATGGGTTTGATGTTCTGAATGAAAGTATTGAATCATTGAATGAAATACTTTCTACAGATGCAGCTGAGCCTGTTTTATTGGCTCAAAACTCACGGTCAAAAAGACAGCGAAGTGCAACTCGAAGAGCCTCGGGTTCAGATCTTATCAACGCGCTCAAACTCACTCGAAGTCGACAATATAAAGATGCATCGATCTTACTTTTTCGACTCAGCCATTCACCGAAATATGCAAGTAAAAGAATTCAAATAAAATATATTCTCGGTCATGTGTTATTTCAATTGAAAATGAATCAAGTGGCGGCCTTTCAATTTATTCGTGTGGTGAAACAAGGGAAAAATAAATATTTAAGACAAGCAATAGAAAAACTTTCTTTAGCAGCGGATTACTTAGGTGATGATACGCTTCTTAATTATGCCATCTCCCGTGTGAGTATTAATCAATTTCCACGAGTGCATCGCGATATGTTGTATTATCGCATTGGTGAATACCAATTAAGAAATAAACAATTCGACCAAGCCGCAGAAAGTTTTTCTCGAGTTCGTCCAAACAGTCTCATGTATTCAACAGCGAAATATCATGAAGGGTTAGCTTATGCCTCTGGCAACAAACCTAAAAGTGCGATGAAAGCATTTGATGAGTTGGCAGACGTGCGTGCTGATAAAGGCGTGACGGATGCGGCAAGAGTCGCGGCACTTATTGGTCGCGCTCGAGTGGCCTATCAGGCAAAGGATTGGGATCGTGCCATTACTTATTATCGAGAGGTTCCAAGAGATACAGAAATGTGGCATGATACTTTATTTGAATCCAGCTGGGCCATGCTTCAATCGGGACGATTTCGATCAGCATTAAGTAACTTTCAATCCCTTCACTCAGCATACTATGAAGACTTTTATTTACCAGAGTCATTACTACTTCGATCCATTGTTTATCTTTATATTTGTAAATATGAGGAGATGGATAAAGTTCTCGCACTTTTTAATAAGATCTATAAACCGGTTTTTGTAAAAATTGATAAGATCTTAGATCAGAAAACAAAGCCAGAGCAATTCTTTAATGAAGTAGTTAAAGTTATCCGTGATTATAAATTAAAAGGGGATGATATTGATAAAACAAGTTATGTAATTCCCTTTCTTGTTGTTCGCCGTATTTTGCAAGAAGGAGATTTTCAGAACTCTTATAACTATATTAAAAAACTATTAGACGAAAGAAAAACAGTTCGATCTATGCCCGTGGACTGGAAAACAGC
>JAGRAB010000030.1 GCA_020435085.1 Bdellovibrionales bacterium
TCCCGTTCGGACAACCTCTTGAATGCCCGGTCCAGGGGCACCAGCATCGGGATTATCAATAATTAAATTAAGAGGCTCAAGCGCATTGGTTTGAGGGTTGCGATATCCAGAGGAGTCCAAAAATGGCCCCGTTGTTTCATTAAATAAATAAAGAGCGACTAATCCTTCCGTTTGCATTTGTGTTTGCCACTGACTCGTTCCGTGAGAGTATGTTGTGCCATTGGCTTTTTTATTCCCATTTAACTCAAGGGCCCATCCTGGCGTTGTAAAAAAATAAGCTGCGAGAGCAAGTATTTTTAATTGATTTGAAAAAATCTTTTTCATGTCCATATCCTTACTTTGGAAACCTTGGAGAGGGTGAAGAAAGCTCTAAAAGATATGCAGAGCCCGCCGTATCAATGCCGTTCACTTTATCAAGCCACGCGCCAACAGTTGCATATGTTCCACTGATCTTTACGGAACGACCAAATTGATCGCCACTCACACCGTCTCGTGCCATGGTTTCAAAATAGTCGTTACTGCCATATCCTTTTTTTGTATCGTAGTAATAAGTGGCACCTCTGCGAGTATTTCTATATGGGGCACCAATAAGAACTTTTGTTCCTTCAATATCAACGCTTGTTCCGAATTGACCCGATCGTCCAACAAACTCATGCTCGGTCCATGCAGCGGAGCCATCAAATAAAAAAGCCTTACCAGCATCGTTATTACTGAGTGGAGCTCCGGCGACGACTTTTGTACTAGAGAGAGCAACAGCATAACCCAATTTTCCACCCGTATTTACTTTTGAGCTGGTCAGAATTTTTTCATTAAAAGAGCTCGAAGAATAATAATAAACACTTCCTGAGTTAGCGGCAGGTCCTTGATCTGAGTAAGGAGCACCAACAGCAATATTTCCGTTATCAACATCGACACTAAATCCATACCATTGAAACGGAATAGCATTAGAGGCTGTTAATTTTCTATTTAATTGAAATGTCGATCCATTGTAATTGTAAATATAGATAGCACCGGCTTGGGTTCCTTTTTCATTATCAAAAATGGCTCCGACAACAAGAGTTGAACCATCGAATGCGACAGAATATCCAAACCACATTTGTGCGGCAGTTGGTGGATTAATTTTTTGTGTCTCTGTCCATGTGCCATTGTTATTTTTAAAAACATAAACAGCTCCATTATAATTAGAGCTTTTTGCAGATCCAGCGACAAGAATATTTCCACTGAGAGCAACAGACTCAATTTCACCACCGTTGCCGGCACCAGCAGCATCAGACGGAATGAGTTTTTGTTTAAACGTGGTACTATTACTGCTACGAGAAAACATATGGATCGCTCCGTGATTATAACCGGCATCATCGTCGCCAGAGGCGGCAATAGCCATCCAAGTTCCAGAAATGGCTGCTCCGACACCAAATTTATCTTGTTGACGATAAGAATTGGCGGTCATTTTTGATTCGGCCATACAAGCATCAAAAACTGTAAGATTAATTCGGATTTTATTCGTTGATATATTATTTGATGAGCAGTTATCAGCAAGTTGTAAATCAAAAGATGCCGTTCCTGATTGACAATTGGATTGTGGTGGCATCATTCCAAAATTGAGGTTGTTTCCAAACGTAAAATTATCATTGCAGTCCGTATTGAATGCATTACCTGTGGGACGTTGTGTACATAAAAATCGATGTTGCTGGAGGCCTTGAGAATCGTTGGACGCGCCATTAATTTTTAAATTAATACCAGCTCCGCCGGATTCAGTGGTACCCCCGAGACTACTATATACAATTGCATTTACGGTTGAAAGGGAGTTAGGAGAACTGTGCCCATTGAGAGTTGGAGGTACGTTTCCTGCGCAAGGGTCGGGTTGACCAGGAACAGGTGTTGGCGGCGGTGGTGCAGGGTCATTATTTGTTGGATCCGTATTTGAAGAACCAGAGTTTGAATCAGTCACATTTTGTGAGCCGGTTTGTGAACCTGATCCAATAGGTGCACAGTTTTGATAAATAAATAAAACAATGCCAATAATAACAATTGGCAAAATATGTTGAACGTGCTTCAATTTCAACAAAATAGCCCCCCACTCGTTGGAAATCTCTGTCGACTGAATTTTAGGGAACACCGACCAAAGTTTTATCGGTCACCTTCAATTACAAATGAAGAGAGATTTCAAAGTTCTATGAATTTCAAAACACATACCAATTTAAAACGAGATTAAGCCTGTAAAAGCACCCACCAACTGTCAAACTTTTGATTTTGGTGATTTCATCGACGTCTCATTTTGGAGCAGCTTAAATGTCTTTAACCGATCGGAGAAGTGCCATCTGACTTGGTGATATGCACTGCATATCACCAAGTCAGATGGCACTTTTTGACTTTTTCAAATCTCTCAACCTTCCTAGTAGTCAAAAAGGTAAAATCCTGTTATTTCATCAAGCAATGAATATACGAGCAGTTAGACAAAATGATTTACAAGCAATTCTTGAATTCGAAAAAGCGCGCCTTGAGATTGAGGTAGAAGATGTTATGGAGCGTGAACTTCTCTCTTGGAAGGCTCCTTGGAGGCAAGAGGCTTTGGAGCACTATCTCAACTTGGGTTGGAGCTTTGGGGTTTGGGAAGACGAATCTGAAAATACATTATTGGGATATGTGTTGGCACAGCCACTTTTATTTTTTAGGGGGTTCACTCAAACTCTGTGGATAGAACACCTTGCCGCGAATGATAAGTTGATAGAAAATCAATTAATTGAAACTGTTTATCAATGGTCAAGAGACAAGCACCTTCAACAAATGATTTTACCACATGGGTTTTCTGAACATTTAAAAAAGTGGAACCCTCAAGAAATGAGTGAGGGACGAACTGTTGTTGCGACTTCAAAGATGAGGTAAAGGATGCTATCTGCAAAAGAACGAAGTAAGAATATTCAACAGCTGCAAAAGCAACAGTATGACCTTGTTATCATTGGCGGTGGAATTAATGGTGCTGGCGTTGCGCGAGATGCTGCTTCAAGAGGAATGTCCGTTGCTCTTGTTGAGGCGAATGATTTTGCCTCAGGAACATCTTCTCGATCGAGTAAACTGATTCATGGGGGTATTCGCTACTTAGAGACCTTTGAATTTGGATTAGTATTTGAAGCATTATCTGAGCGAAGAAAACTTTTTCAAATAGCTCCACACTTAGTTCATCCCCTTCGTTTTTTGATTCCTCTTTTTAAAGGTGATCGCGTCGGAATGTTTAAAATGGGGCTTGGAATGTGGCTCTATGATGCATTGGCTCTGTTTGAGGCTCCCGAAATGCATCGACGTTTAAACCCAGAAGATGTTCTCAATGAATTTCCCACCTTGAAGTCAGAGGGCCTTCTGGGGGCCTATATGTATTACGATGCCTATATGGATGATGATCGTCTTGTTCATGAGACATTGCGATCAGCTGCACGAATGGGAGCCATTGCTGCGAATTACGTTAAGGCAGAAGGAGCACTTGTTGATAAAAATAAAAACCTAATTGGAATCGAATGTGTCGATCAAATCTCTGGAGAAATTTTTCAAATCCATGGCCGTCATATTGTGAGTACGGTAGGCCCTTGGACAGATGACGTTGCAGAACATATGCTTGGGGAGTGGAAAGAGATCATGCGCCCGTCAAAAGGGATTCATCTTACCTTTAGTCGGCAGCGATTTCCCCTTAAAGAAGCTGTGGTGATGGCAGCAGATCAGCAGAAGCGTGTTATTTTTGGTATCCCTCGACATGAGATGGTGATTGTGGGAACCACAGATACCGATTTTAAAAATAATCCCAGCTTAGTGAAATCAGATGCCGAAGACGTTGAGTATCTTTTGAAGATCACAAATCAATACTTTCCCGGGGCTCATTTAAAAAAATCCGATATCATTGCCAGTTATTCAGGAGTTCGACCTCTTGTTGCAGATAATTCAGCAACCGAAAGTGGAACGAGTCGGGAGCATGTGATTATCAGTCACCCACGAAACATAACATTTGTTGCGGGAGGAAAGTATACAACCTATCGAGCCATGGCTGAAGACACGGTTCGGGCAGCACTTTCTCACTTTTCGATAGAAGACCAAGTCAAGTTTCAAAAAAGTAGAACTCTGGATCCGTTAAACCCAAAAGCAACAGGTCCTCTTATTGAAAAAGCACTGACAACAGTAGAGGCTCGAAAAGATAAGTATAGTTTTTCATTGCCGATTCAAAAATGGCTGATTGAAAGACATGGGTTTGAAGCTTTTGATTTGATGGCAGCAGCAACAGATGTTGTGGGAGAAAGTGAATGGGCACGTGTTTGGCAGATAGAGGCTCGCCATGCCATTCGTGAAACGATGTGTTTAACCTTGAGAGATTTTTATTTAAGGCGGTCGCCGTTATTTTTGGCAGATAAAAACCATGGGTTTCAATTCCTTAATGAAATTGGCCAAGTGTTTCAAGAAGAGTTGGGACTCTCTTCTCAAGATCTTGAAAAGCAAATTAATGCTTTGCGCAAACACTTGGAGGTTGAGATGGGTTGGTCACTGACGGAATGATATTTATTTTCTGAGTGTATTAACTAAACTTTTGATTTTATTTAAATTTTTTAATCCATTTTGAGCTAAAAAGCCCATAAACTCAGGCCCTGCGAGTTTAATGATTTTAAAATAACCGCCATTCAGAATGGCTAATAACCCTGTACAAACCCGTAGCTGAATATTTCCCACAATGATTTGTTTGACGATTTCAACTCCAAGCTCTGCAAGAGAGGAATACTTTAAGCTCTGCAAAAGCCGAAGAGCCTCTGTTGAAATAGTGAATTCCACGTCTGGATTTTTTGCAGGTCGATCGTCCAAAATGGCATGTTCCTGAGAGAAAAACAAAGCGCACTCATGTTGCCCGTCAATCAAAACCTTGATTTCACGACCAGATTTGAGTTGTCTGAGGGCTTCAGAAAAAAGGTGTTGGTTTTCAATGAGCTCCTTTAAAACAGAAAAACTGGTATCATGACTCAATGGTGAGCTCCTTGTGACTGCTTTATTTAAGGGCAGAAGGGCTTGTTGAAAAAGTCCCAGAAAAAAGAGTTACACGGATCGAGCAAACTTGTCATCACTTGAGGATTGTCGCAACGCAAATAACTTCGTAACCAACTGTATTGACTCTTATTTTATCAATGTCCTAAAGTAAAGGGCGGATCAAAAAAAATCCTCGCGGTTTTGGCTTAGGCAAAACAAAAAGAAAGAGTACTCCCATGAGTCTTGTTGATAAAATTTCAGAATATTTTTCGAACGATATTGCGATCGATTTAGGAACAGCAAATACACTTGTTTATGCAAAGGGAAGAGGAATTATTTTAGATGAACCTTCTGTTGTGGCTGTTCAAAAAAATTACCAAGGTATGCAAAACCGAGTTCTTGCCGTTGGTAAAGAAGCAAAAGACATGTTGGGAAGAACTCCAGGAAGTATTGTTGCAATTCGTCCCATTAAAGATGGTGTGATTGCCGACTTTGAAGTGACACAATCCATGTTGAAATATTTTATTACAAAATCAACTGGACATAAAAAAGGTTTTATCCGACCACGAATTAATATTTGTGTTCCTTACGGAATCACACAAGTGGAAAAGCGAGCTGTCAAAGAATCAGCCCACTCTGCCGGAGCCAGAGAGGTGTATCTTATCGAAGAGCCAATGGCGGCAGCAATAGGAGCCGGTCTTCCAATTACAGAACCCACGGGAAATATGGTTGTTGATATGGGTGGGGGAACTACGGGCGTCGCTGTGATTTCTCTTGGTGGAATTGTTTATTGTAAATCTATTAAAGTAGCTGGAGATAAATTTGACGAGGCGATTGTTAACTATGTTCGACGTCAATTTAACCTGTTGATTGGTGAGAGAACGGCAGAGAATATTAAAATTCAAATTGGAAATGCTTATCCATTTGAAGAAGAACGCTCTATGGAAATCAAAGGTCGAGATTTAGTTGCGGGAGCTCCAAAAACCATTGAAATTACGTCGTCTCAAGTCAACGATGCATTGATGGACCCTTTAAGTGAAGTTGTCGATGCCGTAAGAACAGCTCTTGAAAAAACACCTCCAGAGTTAGCCTCTGATATCGTTGATAATGGTATTGTTCTCACAGGAGGTGGAGCACTTCTTGCTAACTTAGATGTCTTATTAAGAGAGAGAACTGGTTTGCCAGTTTCCATTGCAGAAGATCCATTGTCTTGTGTGGTCTTGGGTTCAGGTAAAGTTCTTGATGAATTAGATCTTCTCAAACAATTGACTGTGGATTAAGTCTTATGATTAGCGAAGCTCAGCTTCGATCTATTGCCATTTTTTATTTTTATTCTTTGCAGGATGAGAAACTTGCCACTCAGGCGTCGGCAAAAACCATCGCACAGTTAAAGTTAAGACAAAAAGAAGAAAATCTTTCAAACCAAGAGTTAAGTCCGGCACTTGTTTCGGCAACTCTAAAAAATTGGAAAATACTTAAGAAAAACATTAGAAGTACTCAATCGGCAGTGAGTGAAGAGGCTGGTTGGATTGTGCCAGCAGGCACAGATCTGGGAGCTTGGCGACAGTTTCGAAAAGAAGCTAATGAGGAAGAGTTTTTAGCAGTGATTTGGTCACTCATTCTTGGCATGAAAGATGAGACCATCTCAAAAGGGTTGGGAGTCACTGTCGGAACCGTGAGACATCGTGTGGGCAAAGGGCTTAAGCTACTTGGAACAATGGTGAATACAGATGTGAGAGCTGCCCGTGGCTAATGTCGATGATATTCAACCACTCAAAGGTAAAAAACGAAAGCTTTCACAGTTTCTTTGTGAAGAAATGCTCTATGATTACGCGACGGAAAATTTAGATGATGCCCGCCGAGAGTCAGTGGAAGACTTTTTAAAAAGCTCTTCGGAGACTCAAAAAATTCTTTCAGATTTAGAAGCAGGAATGAAGTACTGTTCCAGTCTTGGAAAAACGCAAGTGGCAGAGCCACTGATACAAAAGCTTCTTTACTCAAAAGCTTGGTACCAATGGGTATCAGAAACAATTGCCTGGGAGAAATGGCCAGAGGCAACTCGTTGGACATTGGAAGCATTTATTATTTCTTCGTTAGCAGCATTTATTATTGCATTAGCTTGGCCAAAGGTTTCGCATTGGTTACCGGAAAGATCAAAAGATATCATTTTAGCCAAAGTCGACAAAACAAAAGAAAAAGAGACCTCCATTAATATTCCACAGCCAGAGACAAAAATACCAGAGGTTCCAACAGTACTTCCTCTTGCCAGTGACCAATCAACAACAGTTCAATCGACAATCGTGTCTTCTGAGAAGAAAGAAGTGTCAATAGCGGCGAGCGAGGCATCAAACTCACAGTCTTCAAAAGAGAGCTCTTTAAAAATTAATATTAAAGAGACAAATACAAGCGAGGGAGAAACAAAGCCGTCACAAATGGCTATCGCCACAGTGGCAGCAAAAAATACAGATGAAGAAGACGAAGTAGAGGGTAAAACCGAGACAAAAGTCGAAAAGCCGGTTGTCAAACCAGCACCGAAAGGGTTTATTTACCGTGCGTTTATGTCTTTAAATAGCTTAGATGCAGTCACTAATGAAATTCGTGACAATCTTGTGGGCTTAGGAGGAGAAAAAGCTGGAGAAGTGCCAATGGGTTGGAGAAAACCCAAAAGCAGCTATTTCCACTTCTCATTGCCAGAGGTCAATTACGAAAAGGCTGTTGAGATGCTTCGCAGCTTTGGTCCAGTCCGGATATATAAAGATCCTCACTGGCGAGTGATGCCAGAAGGAAAAATTCGGATTATTCTGACTATAGAAGATTTAGATCTAAAAAATAAATCAGAATAGCAGATGAATGAATTATGAGTTTAAAAAACCGAGTTAAACCAAGAAAGTCTTTGCGGACGATTCTCATCCTTTCGTTTCTTTTGTTTTCATTAGTTCCGCTGGCGTTTATCACGGGCTTTTCTATTCAAAACTATAAGCAGGCTATTGATAAAGAGTTGAACCAAAGGCTTGAGGGAAATATTCGAGAAATCGAAGGAACCCTTAAAGATTTTGCAAAACTTTTGGGTGAGCAGACAAAAGAGCACGTGCGAGATAAGTCACTCATTTATTTTTCGTCACAAAATAATTTTGATCGAGTGCGAGAAAACTTAAAAGACAGACTTCTTATCGGATATGCTCATCGTATTTATATGTTTAAAAGAGATGGAGTTTTGAGGGTTGCTTTGTTTAAGGACTCTGAGGGGGGTGTTCAAGTTCTTGAAAATATGGAGCGTGGAGATGTGATTCTCAATGAAACGCTCATGACTCAAGTTCAGAAAGAAGGTCAGCTCAATTTTGTAAGAGTTGATGTTGATAAAGAAAAAACAAGAAAAAATGCTATTGAAGGACAAATGGAATATAGCATTTATAGCCCCATTGAATCGGTCTCTGGAGTGGTCGTCGGTTATATTGAAGAAGCCATGCACCTCGATCAGTCCTATGTCTTTAAAATGAAAGAGCGAATGGATGTTGAACTTTTCTTTTTTAGTGATGATTCAGACAAAGTTTTTGCAAGTCATCAAGATCTTGTTGAATACAAAAGAGGCTTTTTTAAAGAGCAGCTCAATAATGATGGTAAAGGTTATTTTGATTTAAATATAAGACAAACACCTTATCGATTTATGCTTCAAAAAGTACGTTGGGGGAGTGCGGATCTTTATATTGGATTGGGAGTTTCAAAAAGCTCAAGCAATTCAATTTTAAAAAATGTAGAACAAGCTTTTTATTTTGTTGTCGCTATTATTATGGTGATTGCACTGTTCTTTTCTATTTTTGTCTCAAAACTTATTTTAAGGCCCTTGTATCATGTTTTAGGGGCCATTCGTGGTGCAGACTTTGAGAGAGGTGTTGTCAAAATAGAAACAAACAACGATACAGAACTTGGAATTCTCTGTGAATCATTTAATGAAATGTCTGAAAAAATTTATAACGCTCAGTCCGAGCTCAAGAATAAAATTAATCAGTTAGAAGATGCCAATTTAGAAATTAAAGAAACTCAAGCAAAGCTTGTTCACACGGGAAAAATGGCAAGCCTCGGTCAATTAGTCGCAGGTGTTGCACATGAGCTCAATAACCCCATCGGTTTTATTTATTCAAATATGACTCACTTGCGAGAATATTCAGAAAAACTTGTAGATCTTGTTGGAGTTGCAGAAAAAGATCCTCAACATTTAAAAGAGGCTAAAGAAGAGGCGGACTTTGAATACATGACTGAAGATTTACCAAGATTAATTTCTTCTTGTGAAGATGGAGCAAGAAGAACAAGAGATATCGTATTAGGCTTAAGAAATTTCTCAAGGCTTGAAGAAGCCGCCTTAAAAGAGGTCGACATTGAAGAGGGGCTTCAAAACACCCTTCGCCTTTTGTCAGGCGAATTAAAAAATCGCATCAAAGTTGTTGAAGAGTTTGAAGGCATTCCACATGTGATGTGTTATCCGAGTCAACTCAACCAAGTCTTTATGAATATCCTCTCCAATGCGGCCCAAGCAATTGATGGCGATGGGACCATTTATATTCGAACAAAAAAAATAGACTCCGATCGCGTGCAAATTGAAATTGAAGACACTGGCAAAGGAATGGATGAAGAGACACGAAGTAAAATTTTTGATCCCTTCTTTACAACAAAAAGTTTGGGCACAGGAACGGGGCTGGGCCTCAGTATCAGCTACGGTGTCATTGAAAAACACAAAGGGGAAATCATCGTTGAATCAGAAGTCGGTAAAGGAACAAAATTTATTTTAATTCTTCCTATAGAAGGACCGAGTGATTAACATTATAGTCTTAAATTGAGTCGAGTCATCAGTCGGCATCACATGGGCTATCATCCCAAAACCTCTGTTTAATAGTTATACAAAACTTCTCAAATTGGCCCATTATTATTTGATTTCACAGGCATAAAAATTGCCTTATATATTTTATCCTAAAAGGGCCATAGGCTTTAACAGGACCATAAGGATTAATTGGGGGAATATTATGACCTTTTTATTAGAACTATTTGTAGCTTTAATGGTTTTTCCTGTTTTTGCTCAACAAACAGGTGGGTGGGTGAATCCCACTGCAAGTGGCCATATTACACCAGATGATTTTCCTGCCTATACAAGCGGAAGTACAAAAAAAGCAAGAATCCAAGAATACATAGGGCATAAAAACTATTATAATCGACTTCGATATTTCTACACGAATCTGAATGATGTCTATTCAGATTTTAATATTAGTCCCACTGACATTATGGATTGCGATAGTCGTCATCAACAAGCATTACAGTCTAAGCAAAGCACTTGGATGATGACAAATGCGAGAAATTATTTTTGCCTTGGAGAATTTAATACAGCCTATTGCCATCAAAATCAGTATAAAAAAGTTTTTCTCAACTACTGTCTTGATCCGGATGACACTCTTGATTGGTTGGCTTTACAGGCTGCAATTTTAAATGCCTATGGTAGAACGGTTTATATACCACCGTATCGAACATTTAATATCAATCAAGTTTTAGTGATTCCATCAAATACACGTATTGTATGGGGTGGTTCTGCTCCTGCAAAATTTGCAGGACGGTCTTGGGTCATTCCAGATGCCTCATTTATTAAATTGATACAACCAAAGCTATCAGGATTTAATGGACCAGAGCCAATCAATAACTTTCGTGGAATTGGGTTTTCACATGGGACAGTTGTTTGGACCGCAAGCTTTCCATTTGCATATTCTGGTAAAATCGCATTCTACACAGAAAAGCCAGTAAGTAATATAGAGCTTTTGTATCCCCATATTGATGCTGGCAACCTTTTGGGTGAAAATGGAATCAGTTTTGCTCAAGGGGTTGAAGATGTCAGGGTCTATGGTGGGCATATTATCAATTCGAAAATTAATGCGATTGATCCAAGCATTGCCGGTGCCGGAGGCAAAGCCATTCAGTGTGAGGCTGGCTGTCGAAAAATCTATATTCAGGGAATTAATGTTTCAAATTCTCACATAGGAATTAACTCAAATGCTATTGAACACCATGCGAGTCTTAATAAAAATATAAATTCAAATGTATTATCTGACATTGTTGTTGAAGGAGTATTAATGAATAACGTAGATATTCCATTTAATGCATTTAACGATTATGTTGACCCTCGTGGTACTCAAAGAATGTCTGTGGATAATTTTCTCCTTTATGACAGTGGACGAATGCCGGACTCTGTTTATCAAGAGAGAATTGGTGTTCCAAGGCCTATTTATAAGTACTCATATCTTCATCAAGGGAAAGTACAACTACAGTATTTACCACAAACGCCAAGAAGTTCGAATAACGGGATCTATTATTCACAGAACGCGTGGAATGTTATTATCTCGAACGGAAAGCTGATAAACTCAAGTGGCTATGGCGGTATTGAAGAAATTATTAGCGGTTACGGTCGAGCCTCGAAGGCAGTAAACATTGATTATCAAGTAAAGCTGAATTGTGGATTAAACCCAACAGCCCCGGGATGCTAATTCGAAGCTCTATTCAAACTCAGTAGATAAAGTATATTGATGGACAGAAACCATTAGTGTTCATCAATATACAAATGACAGGTTTATCGACAGTTCATTCATAGATCGATGATTATTCTTTCATTAAATGCCAGATTAACTTCAAAATTTGGCCGTTTTTTTGCAACATCTTATAATTAGGGGAGTTGTAAAAAAATGTACTATTTCATTGTAAGACAAATAAAGCAAAATATCAGCTGGCAGTCATTTGTGACCCCTGCTTTATTAGGGGTATTGTCTGTTGGGTTGTTATTTTTATTTTCAGCTCAGTTGTCTCAAAATAAGACACAGTCAAAAAATATTCCCTCAATAGCTCCAAAGGTAGATATTGTTCATCAAAAAGCTTTGGCTTTAATTAATAAAAACTTACAAGACGATGCGAGAGTTTTAGAATTAAAAGAACAAGCCATTGAGTTAAATAACGAAAAGTTTTTAGATCAAATCAATCAAAAGTTGAAACATCAAATGGCGACCGTTCAGCTGTTAAATCAACAAGGACTTGGTGTTGAGGTTTTTGTGGATGATGGAAGCTCTGCCGTTTACGAAGATTTGAATGAAAAAAATGAAGTCTATGATTCACAACTGACACCGGCTGAGAAAATTGAACTCAAAATGCAGCGAACTCGTGAACTTGCGGATTATCAACTTAATCAAAAGAAACAATTTGTTCGTGCTTTTCTTGAAAATGCAAGAAAAAAAGGCGTCGATGTTGTTCTCAACGATCAATTAGAGGTCGTTAATGTTCGCCGAATTCGAGCAGATCAACCATATGTAGGCGATGTAACAATTGACGACCTTTTCAAATAGAAGCAGAAGCGATCGCAAAAGCACCATCTTCTTTATTTTCAATTTCATTATCTCGATTTTATGTGATTGAGTTCTTGCAAACTTGAAAATGAGCTTTC
>JAGRAB010000325.1 GCA_020435085.1 Bdellovibrionales bacterium
TGTTGCTCCCATATTTTTTTCACTCGAGCATTAATCTTGTGAGCCTCTTCTGCCGTTTCAATTCTTAATTGATTGGCAAAGTCATAGTCATTGCCGTTGGCTGAATCTAAATGAATGACTAAATCATAATTTGCCAGCTCCGCATCTAAAGTGGTCTCCATGACTTCGAAAAAATCACCTTGATCCTCAGGCCAATAAGCATATCCATCCAGAGTTCCTCGATCACAAACAAGAACTCGATTGGGGTACTCGAGATGAAAAATTTTTTCATGCTCTGACTGCACTCGAAAAATAGCTTTTTGTTGATGTGCCACACCTTCTGGTTTTTGTGACCGAAAAAAGCCACCCCCAAATAAAATCGTGGCGGCCTCAGGAACTTTAATCACTTGCCCCGCATGACAACGCTCAATCGCAGAGGCAACCGTGGTCTTACCCGCAGACGGACCACCTGTTAATACAATTTTTTTATTGATCGAGGTCATACTCCACCCCCTCTTCAGCAATAATTGTGTTTTGCCAATCCAATTCCGTACGTAAACGATAGCTCAAAGCCCCAAGTCCACTTGGTTCTCCATGATTCAAAAAAATCTTTTTCGGAACTTTTTCAAAATGCCTGCACCAATCTAAAATATTATCTGAATCAGCATGAGCCGAGAGGCTTTCTATGGCTAAAACTTCAGCCTCAACATCAATCATCTTGTGATGAATACGAATTTTAGTGAGCCCCTGCTTAAGCAAACGACCTTTTGTCCCTTCGACTTGATACCCAACAAATAAAACAGCATTTTTTTCATATGGCAAACGTGCCTTTAAGTGATGAAGAATCCGCCCCCCTGTGAGCATTCCTGCCGCTGAAATCACAATTCCTGGCTCATCTGACATACATAAGAGCATGGATTCATCGGCTGATGAAACGGCCTTATAGTGACTCGGACAAAGCGGTGGCTGCACTTCACCTTCACGAAAAACACTTTTTAGTTCCTCTCGATGTCTCATATAAATTTCTGTTGCATCAAGTGCCATTGGAGAATCTACCCAAACAGGAATATTTTGAGGAATTCGGTTCTCTACCTCTAATTGTCGAATAAAATAAATAATCTCTTGCGTCCGCCCTACAGAGAAAGCTGGAATAACAAGTGTTCCTTCTCTCTTCCAAACTCGTTGAATAATATTTTCTAAAGCTCCCATGATATCTACATGAGGCTGAACACGATCTCCATAAGTACTTTCCATAACTAAATAATCTGTTTCTGTTAAAGAAACAGGACCTTTAATAATGTTGGAATGTCCATTCCCAAGATCACCAGAAAATGTAATTGTTTTTCCGCCATTGCCATCATCCCAATGCAGTTGTACAAATCGAGAACCTAAAATATGGCCAGAGCGAGTGAGTTTTACAGAGACATTCTCATCAATGGAAACCCACTCATCTGACTTCAAAGGGGTCAAAAGCTTGAGAGCACTTTCTGCATCCTTGGCATCGTAAAGAGGAAGAGCTGGGTCATGCTCCGAATACTTTTCACGATTGGCAAAGCGGGCATCTTCTTCTTGAAGATGAGCAGAATCAAGAAGCATAATTTGCAATAAGTCAGCTGTTGCTTGAGAACAATAAATCTTCCCACGAAAACCTTCTCTGACAAGTTTAGGCAAGTAACCAGAGTGATCAATATGGGCATGAGTTAAAAAAACACACTCGATCTCTTTTGCATGAGGAAACTCATCCCAATTTTTTATTCGAATCTCCTTAGGACCTTGAAAAAGACCGCAATCGATCAAGTACTTTTTTTTATTCACCTGTAATAAACTTCGAGAGCCTGTCACCGTACCTGCAGCTCCTAAAAAGGTAAGTTTTACTGAACTCTCATGTTTCATTACTACTTTCCATCCTCATGAATCAAATACACAGGAACATCAGAAGTACGAGTGAGTTGTCTTCCGATACTGCCAATTAAAATTGTAGAAACTGGACCAGTTTTAGAAACCATGGCTACCATTTGTACCTGAGATTTTTTTACCTCTTCATTAATAGAGTCTGTCACAAAACCCGTGGTTCGATCGATGACCACTTTTGTTTTAAAACCCATTTTTTCAGCATCTTTCGCCATTTTTTGGCATTCGGCTTCTCTCTCTTTACCCTCATTGGATAAAAACTGTTGAACGGAAACCCATCCACCACCAGCCATTTGCACACCTGTTTGAACGATAGGTTCGATCGGATCAGGAAGCTTATGATAAATCACAATTTCAGAGACCAAACCTTTACAGTTCTTTAAGAACTTTTTAAAGCCGCGCTTAGACTCTTTTGATAAATCTGTCGCAAATAATGTCTTATTAAGAGTTTTTGGAACTTCAGCATGTGGATTTAAAAGTAAGAGTGGAACTTTTGAGTGAAGGATGGCTGTTTCAGCAAAGCTCCCTAAGATAAATCGATTCAACCCTGTTCGCGCATGCGTTGTGAGCACAATCATTTGTGCTCCCGTCTTCTTTGCGTGTTGAACAACTTTTTTTGTATCGCCTGTTAAACTTAGTAGCTTATGCACCAAAATCGTTGGAGCCAGTGTCTTTATTCCTACTTTTTTAATTAAAGCATTTAACTTTTCTTCAATCTGAGGCTGAACTTTCTTAACCCATGCTGAAGAAAAATCTCCCGCCCAATTAAAACCATCAGGACTCAAAACATAAACAGGTTCAATTTTTGATTTTGTTTTTTCCGCAACGTAATTAGCCATGGCCGCCGATTGCTCAATGCTTTTTGATAAATCACCAAAAGGATCTACGGTCCAAATAATATTTTTTGTATTCTTTTTCTTAGACATCACTTCTCCCCATTTCTTTTACATTCACTTTTTAACAACAAACGTTCCCACGAGTCGCGCCAGCTCTTCACCCTCATCTCCTTCGATGAAGGCTTCCAAAATGAGACGACCTTTCATTTTTTTATTTAATACCTTAACAAATTGACTCCAAACTTGTTCAGATGGAGCAAAACAAACAGATGAAATTGTTTTTGCAACAGGTTTATTATAAATAATATTTCCTGTTTGAATGACAATTTGAGGATGTCCACCCAAAGGCTGTATTTTTGAGTACAACCAACTATAACAAGTCAAAACCAATATCGAATAAAGAGAGCCACCAAAGGCCGTTCCCATATGATTGGAGTTTTCAATCAAAGGAGCTTGTGCTCTTACACAAACGTCAGAAACCTCAGTCAATTGAAAACGCAAATCTTTGACGGAAGGAATGGCCTCCGTCAAAAAATCTTGTAAGTGCTGAAGCTGCTCCGTCATAACTACAAAAGCTCCTAAGTATATAAATCAATCAACAAAGCCCCAGTCCATAAAATCACCAGTACTTTTTTCTGCCAACGCTCTCAACTCAAGAAGATGATCTTTAATATGTCTTGGTACATCGGCACCATCGTAAGCAGAATAAGTACTGAGCTGTAAAGCTTCAAGTCTGAGGTAACATCGTTTTGCTAAGTTTGTATAAGGAGAAAACCGAATACAAGACTCATAATAAGCTTCATGAAGCGTCCATAAGTTAATTTGCCGTAAGGACTCAGCAGCAAGGCCCGCCGCATAGAGAGCTTCGCCATAAACTTTTAAATTCTTCTTATCAGATAAAATGTCATGTAAGAGTGAAGATGCTCGTAAAAATTCAACGAGTCCCGCACGAGAATTGAGCGATTGACTCTCTAGTCTCCAACCTCTGTTCATTAAATTATTTGCTGTCTTAAGCATTTGTTTTGGAGACATGTCTGAAGGCTTAGTTTTTAATTCTTTCTTCCATGTCTTTATTGAAGACTTCCAGTGTCTCGCTTTTAACTTTAAATACATCGGTGCTGTTGGTGAATCCATCATGCGTGAGACAAGCTCATTCGCCAGATCAGGATCTTTTTTTACACGCACTGCAATGGCAAGACTTTTTTCTGCCGCCAACTCTAGAGTTTGTGGTTTGAGACTCGCATCTTTTGCATAAGCGGCTTCATCAAAGGCTTGGAGAGCTTTATCAAAATCTCTCACAGCCATATAAACTTCTGCTTTTTCGAGCGGCTTAAAATTAGACATATTAATCGCATTTGAAAAATTTAAATTTGTTCGCCCCTCATTTGTGCGAGTATGACAGCTAATACAGTAGTTTGTTGTATTCTGAACCATGTAACGAGCATAGCTGGCATTCCCTTGCTCAAATTGAGCATAGGCATCTTTCATATCTGTAGAAAATTTTCTAGAAACA
>JAGRAB010000326.1 GCA_020435085.1 Bdellovibrionales bacterium
TTCTCTTTGAAAATTTTGAGTTTTGGCTCGTGCCTGTTGAGCCGACTGAATTTGTGATTCTCCCGAATCATAACCAATAGTATAATAAACGCCAGCAAGAATAAGACCTGCTAAAAAAGCTTTAGCATAACTCATTTCAATAAGACGTTCAACAAAGTTCACCCGACATCTCCGATCTTTGCCTGAACTTCAAAAGCTTTTACTGTTCCATTTTTTTGTTTTTCTTCTGACGCCTTCATTAAAATAACATCCGTAAAATAAATACTACTCTCGAGTTCTTTAATTAGAGCCGAAAGAGCATCATCTGTAATCGCGTATCCATCAATTTTAAATGTTTTGCTTTTGTAATCCACGCTTTTGTACCACACAGAATCCGGAGTAATGGATTGTAAATAATCGAGAGTCTTCACTTCACGTAACCGCACCTTTGAAAGTGCCTTTAAAATGGATATTTTTTCTTCGAGAATTTTTGATTCTTGCTCAACATCAGCATACTGTTTCATTTCTTCTTTTTTGGCCTTTAATTCTCGCTCCATTTTTTGCATTTCTTGATTGGCTTGATTGGCAAGTTGTGTTTGTAAATCAACATTGTACCACTCATACCCAATAATAATTAAAGTCGACAAAAGAAGCATAAAGAACTTTTTAATCACCGTCACTTGTTCAGCTTTATTGAGGCTTCCGATAACAACACCTTCCGATGCTATACCCATGCCCTCTGCTTTAGGTCCACGATTCTGTAAGAGGTTGACTTTAATCATGGTCCCCCCCTTGTCGAAGCCCTAACCCTATTGCCACCGCAGCATAATTGCGTATTTCTCGGATATAACTATCAGAAAAAGCTCGCTGAGAATATTTAACGTTAAAAAATGGATCAAAAGCATCGCAAGGAATTTTCAAACCTTGCTGTAAAGCCTGGATCATTCCTTGGGTTTTTGAAGCTCCCCCCGTGACATAGGCTTGCACAATATTGGCAGATTGATTCGTATTCATAAAAAACTCTACAGCTCCTGAAAGTTCTTCTTGAAGAATTTCATGAGTGGCATTAAGAGCCCCTTGCGCTTCTTCAGGTGCCGGCTCTCCACGACCAATACTCAGCTTCATGGCTTCTGCTTCTGCCAAGCTAATTCCTAAACTTTTTTGTAACTCCATCGAATAAGTCGCACCTCCTACAGGAACATCTCGACAAAATACAAGTTCGCCATTTTCAATGACAATAAAATTAGTGACACTGGCTCCTACGTTAAAAACAGCGACTACTTGCCCCGAAAGCACACCATAATTAGCCTCAAAAGCATTTGCTAAAGCAAATCCACCGACATCTAAAATTTCGCATTCATACCCAGCATGCAAAACAACCTCTGCATATCGCATGACACTCTCTTGACGAGCAGCTACTAAAAGTAATTCCATTGTTTCTTGGTTACGGCTAACACCTTTTAAAACTTTGTATTCAAGATTAACTTCATTAATATCAAACGGAATATACTGTTCAGCCTCCCACTTGATTTGTTCTGCAAGTAAGTTTTCATCCATTGCAGGAACGCTGATCTTTTTTATAATAATCGAAGTCCCCCAAAGACCAACGCTGACAAGCTTTCTCTTAGAGTTCAACTCATCCAAAACAGAACGAACAGCCATTCCCAAATTTTCTGGATCAATAATATCACCAGCAGATAAACACTCTGGAGGCGTGAGTCCCATAGCAAAGCCTGTGAGAGTGACAGATTTGCCTTTCACCTCAATTTCTGCGGCTTTAATTGTATTACTACCAATATCAAGTCCTAAGACTTTCTTACTGCTAAAGAACATGTCTTTGGGTCCTTCTCAGGTGCTCGCCAAGATGCATTAAGTACTTTTACCCAGTAAAATTAAATCGAATACGACATGAAATGTCAATTTAAGTCGGAATAAGAAGATTCAAATACCAATGAATCAATTCCTCACCCCATAAAATGTAAATAATTGCACCCAAAGCGAGGTATGGACCAAATGGAATCCCAGACTTAAGTCCATTGCGAGATTGAATCGCTACAAAAACTCCAACAAGAGACCCTAAAACACTGCTCACTAAAATAACAAATGGAATAGACGCCACACCCAAAACGGCTCCAATCCAAGCAAGAAGCTTTATATCACCGCCTCCCATTCCATCTTTTTTTCTGAAAATATAATATGAATAAGCAAGGGCATAAAGAAATCCGCCTCCAACAAGAACTCCATACACTGCGGGTAAAAATTCTCTTTCTGGATTTAATACAGCTCCGACAAGGCCAATGACTATTCCTGAAAGAGTAAAAACATCAGGCAAGATCA
>JAGRAB010000327.1 GCA_020435085.1 Bdellovibrionales bacterium
AAGTTTGTTTTATCGGGACGGCCAGTGGTGATGCAGAAGGGTACATTGAAAGGTTTTATAGTTCTTTTAAAAACTTTAATTGTGAGCCAAGTCACTTATCTTTGTATAGGCCTCCGGCGGGCAGTCTTCGAGACTTTGTCATGGAGAAAGATATTTTCTATGTTGGAGGAGGTAATACCAGAAACTTATTAGTGCTGTGGAAAGAGTGGGGACTTGACAGAATGCTCTTGGAAGCCTTTGAGAAAGGAGCTGTATTAGGGGGTATTAGTGCTGGGTCAATTTGTTGGTTTGAGCAGGGGCTGACTGATTCGGTGACGGGAAAACTATTGCCACTTAATTGTTTAGGTTTTTTAAATGGAAGTAATTGCCCACATTATGATGGCGAATCAGAAAGAAGACCTGCATTTCAAAAAGCAATTGAAGAAAAAAATATGATGCCAGGAATCGCCTGTGATGATGGAGTCGCGGCTTATTTTGTGAATGGTATCCTTGATCGATTTGTGTCATCTCGGTTAGATGCTAAAGCTTATCGGGTAGAATTGATTGCTGGAAGCCTACGGGAATCTCAGATAAGTCCAATTTTTTTGGGTCAGAGTGGGTGAGTTGGCGTGGGGACTAAATACGTACATTTAATTCGGCATGGTCAGTATAACATGGATAAAGATCACAAAAAATATGGATCTTTAACACCACTTGGGAAACTTCAGGCAAAAAAGGTTGGCAACAGGTTGAGCCAGCACAACATTTCTATAATTCACGTGAGTAATATGCTCAGAGCAAAGGAAACAGGAGAGTTAATATTTGATAAATTAAAATCACCTAGACGCCGCAATTGTAAGTTGATCGTCGAAGGTATTCCAAGCTTACCTGAAAAATTAGTTCGAGAGAAAAAGATTAAAAAAACTCAATTGGGCAAAACAAAAACTCGGATGAATAAAGCATTTAAAAAATATTTTACACCTTACCAGGGCAAGGGTGAAAAACACGAAGCTCTGATATGTCATGGGAATATCATTAGGTATTTTGTGACAAAGGCATTGGGTGTCGATACACGTAAATGGATAAATTTAGACATCTACCAATGTAGTATATCAACAATAAGCATTGATTCGGATGGAAAATTTAAGCTTCTGACTTTTGGTGAAATAGGACATATTCCACCGGAAAAAAGAACGCATTTGTAAAAATATAGCGAGTAGAGGAAAAAATAGTTGCCAGATCTAATTTTTGAAAACCCACGTTTAGTTGCGATTTACGATGCTTTCGATGGTGAACGGGAAGACTTGGATCACTATTTGAATATAGTGGGAGAGTTTAATGTTAAAAGTGTTCTCGATATTGGTTGTGGGACCGGATGTTTTGCTCATTTGCTTTATAGAAATAACTTTGAGGTGATTGGCTTAGAGCCAGCCGAGGCGTCATTGGTGGTTGCTCGTGAAAAGCCAAATGGCAATAACATTAGGTGGATTTTGGGTGATACCAGCAAGCTTTCATCGGTAAATGTTGATATGGCAGTTATGACAGGGAATGTTGCCCAAGTATTTCA
>JAGRAB010000328.1 GCA_020435085.1 Bdellovibrionales bacterium
ACGTCGCCCCATGGTCAAAATATAGTTGTCGAACTCGATGAAAAAATGAAGCCAACGGGAAGAATTATTATTCGAGATTTGGATTATTATATTGATGGATTATTTTTTGATCAGCTCCCAGAAAATGTGAAACCGAAAACGACTGTAGCCAAATTATTTAAAGGTGAAATACAAGACGTACAATTTCACTTTCTTGAGGACCAACAACTGCCGGAGTGGGTTTCAAGAGAGCAGTTCATGGAGATAGCAAAAACATATTTGAGTTCTTATGCAAATGAATTTCATCACATCACAGGAGTTCCTGCAGAACAAAGCCCACTTTTAGGATATGATGTTTATGAGGGGAGCATTGTGCCTGTTGATAAAATGCAAGAACCATCAGGGTATCTTGTTTTAAAAATGAGTGAGTTGCCCAAAGAAGAATACATGGACTATATCAATCGACGAGTTTTAGAAATTCAATCACCAATAAAAAGTCGTTGTGAGGATGTATTAAACCACTAAGTGTCTTTTGAATTGAGTGATGTAAAAATACCATCGATAAATAAATATTATTTAATTTAAATAGGTTTTATCTCAAAGCCTAGACCTTTGTCTCGTCTAGGTTGTGGATAAGTTTGTGTTTATGTCTTCAAACTTTTTTTTCAGCTTTTAATTTTAAGGCAAAGTCCTGGAGGGAATCCATAATTTGATGCAGCTCATCATACTTGCGAAGTGTCCGCTTGGCATCAAAGTTTCCTTTTTTTAATTCTTCAATATAGGCACAAATTGCAACTGTTGGTCCCACAATACGGTGAGAAATCACAATAGAATAGACAAAAACAATCAATGCAAAGCCGGCAAAAGCAGCTAAGGAAATCCAAGTCACATCAAAAATAAGATCATTGAGCATATTCTGGGCCTTAATATCTAGAGCTCCTGAGCGAGAAACAACGTCACTAAGAGACTTGAGCTTATAAAAAACAACAGCAATCATAACCCCGAGTAATGCCATGCCACTGACAACAAAGTAGAGGCTAAATTTTAATTGGTATCCGGGCTGAATGAGAAAGTTTCTGATTTTTCGAGGGCTTTTAATCATTGTGGCCTTTCTGTTGAGATCCTTTAATAGTATGTTAGTCTGAATATTAAAAGGCAACAAGGAGGTCGTCTTGAATCTACAAATTCTTTTTGCACAAGTTTTCATCGGAATCATTTACAGTTCTTTAACATTGGCAGCGAGTTTTGATGGTCGGACAGAATTCACTCATTTTGATCTCCAAGGTGAATTTAGTGTGTCATGTATGTCAGGGCAAGAACGCGGGCATGCAATTTACCAATGTCGAGGCTATCTGATGGAGCCAAGCTCATTTGCATATTTTTATCATGACCCAAATGCTTCTGTGGAGCGAGTGGAGCTCAGTGCAATGAACAAAAAAGGTCAAAAAATCTTAAAGAAATCAAATTGGAACTCGCAAGAAAACCGTACAGAAAAACGTATTAATCTCTGGGTGGAAACATTATTTCAAAAACCACTTCTTGAGCTTGGCGATAATAAAGTTCAATTTGTGTTTTTTAATAAAAAGAACCAAATTGTTGAGTCGGATGAATTTATGGTGCGTGTAGATAATGGTGGCCTGCGCGAGTGTCATTCGCGCTCGCATTTTACATCAGATATGCAAATGTGTAACAGCGGTGCATTTGCTTGTGATGAGTATTTCTATTTAGAAAACGACTGTAATTACTAGGCTTCTTTTTTAGGCTCAACTTCTTTGATATCAGCCTTTTCAATGAGATAAGAAACCACACGCTCCTCGGTGACTTGAAAGCCAAGACGGGAGCGTTTATCTCCATCTTTGTAAAACTCATTGAGTCTTTCAATATCAATACCGGTTTCTTTGGCGTAACTAGAAATTTTTTCTTCAATATCTTTGGCTGTTGCGCGCACACCAAGCTGATCGGCAAGGGCATCGACAAGGAAAGTGGATTGAACCATAAATTTTGCAGAGTCTTCGAAATCGTTGGCCCACTTTTCCTTATAGTCTTCAAAGTCCTTATCGCTCATTCCCTGTTGATGAAGGCGCTGTTTGACATCTTCAATAATCATTTGTTTTTGTTGAGTCTTAAGTGTTTCGGGTGCTTCAATGGGGTTTTCTTCAACAAGCTTTCGAAGAACTTTGTTTCTTAAATCTTCTTGAATACGACGTTCTTCATTTTTAGTAATGTCTTCTCGAATGGCTGTTTTTAATGCTTCAAGAGTTTCGAAATCGCCAACTTTTTTAGCTAACTCATCATTAATGGTGGGGAGTGATTTTTTCTTAAGAGCATTTAGTTTTACTTTAAAAAGTACAGGTTTTCCCGCGATGTCAGCATTATGGTACTCGCTTGGAAATTGAAGATTGATTTCTTTTTCTTCACCAATCCGCATGCCGACGACTTTGTCTTCGAAGCCTTCAATAAATTGCCCCGACCCAAGCTCTAACATATGATTGTCAGCTTTCCCACCTTGTAGAGGGAGGCCGTCCACATAGCCATCAAAATTAATATCAGCTGTATCACCGAGAGCGGCAGGTCGCTCTTCAAAAAGGGGAACAAGTTCAGCCTGAGATGTTTGGATATTTTCTAAAATTTTGTCGATTTGAGAATCATCAACAATCATTTTTTCTTTTTCTACCTTCAAACCCTCAAATTTTTTGATTTCCACCTGTGGGCGAATTTCAAATTCAGCCGTAAAAGAAAAGCTTTCACCATCTTTAAGATTATCAAACTTGAGTTTGGGATAACCGATAGGGTTTAAGGAGTGCTCATCCAAAGCCGCTTGGTAACCTTCTGATACAAGGTCATTTAAAACATCATCTTGGACTTTTTCGGCATAAAGAGACTTGATTGTTGCTAGAGGAGCTTTACCTTTGCGAAAGCCTTTGATGGAAGCCGATTGCTGAATGCCTTTATAAATGCGATCAAAGGCTGATTGAACCTTTTCGGCAGGAACTTCAACGTTGAGTTTACGATACAAACCATCCATTTTATCTAATGTAGATTTCATGAATTCTCCTTTTGTGCAAAGCATAATCATCCTGAAGCTAATAGAAAAACCAATGAATGCTTTGCGATTGGGCTTAGAAAGTGGCTCTTTTATAGGTATAAGAAAGAGATAAGGCAAGGAATTTTCGCAACGCAACAGCATGGATAATGAAACAGGGAATATGGCTTCAAAGAAAGAGCAGAAAATACATCTGATTACGGGTAAAGGAGGGGTGGGAAAATCTACGGTCGCCGCAGCAATGGCCATCGCTCTTGCGCGAGCGGGGAAAAAAACACTCCTAGTGGAGCTAGGGGAGAGGGGCTTTTATTCTTACACTTGGGGTCAGCAATTTCAATTTCATCCACTGTCTGTAATGCCAAATTTATTCATTTCTCGATGGAGCGGGGAAGAGTGTTTAAAAGAGTATTTCACCCATTTGATTCGAGTTCCTCAACTGGTGAATTTAATTTTTGACAATAAAATTATGAAATCTCTTATTCAAGCAGCACCGGCACTCAATGAGCTTTCGGTTTTAGGAAAGCTCACCAGTGGGATTCGAGGTGTAGGACCTGATTTTGATTTTGACCATATTGTCCTTGATGCTCCAGCCAGTGGTCACTTTAAGGCCATGCTTAATGCCCCTAAAGGAATGGTTGAGGTGATTTCAATGGGCCCCATGGGGGATCAGAGTCGAGCCATTCATCAAGTCATGACTAATGATAAATTCACTCAGATCATCATTGTTGCATTGCCAGAAGAATTACCTGTGACTGAGGGGTTAGAGTTGGCAACATTCTTAGAGAAGGAATTTCATCAGCAACCACAAATCATTCTCAATAAATGTTTGAATCCCGGTGTTTCTTTAGAGGAACTGAAACACTTGACTCAAAGCGAACCTCAATTACCAATGCCACAAACACTCCTTCAACTATTAACAAAGACAGAACAGTTTTCTGAGCAAATAAAAAACTCGACGGGCCAATTGCAACGGTTAGAGTATTTATTGTTGCCAACATCGGTGGAGCTCTTTGAGGTGTTAGCTCATCAAATGGGGACTTTGGTGAATGTTTGAATTTAAAAAATTTAAAATTTTAGTTTGTGCTGGAAGTGGAGGGGTTGGAAAGACGACGGTATCAGCAGCACTGGGAATTCTTGCAGCCCAACAGGGGTTAAGAGTTTTAGTATTAACAATTGATCCTGCAAAAAGATTAGCAAATGCTCTTGGCCTTGAGGTTGATGAGATACCTGATGCTGTTAAAGTTCCTGGGCAGAATTATAAGGGTGCTCTCTATGCGGCAATGGTGGAACCCAAAAAAGTGTTTGATGACTTTATTCGCAAAAATGCCCCAAATAAAGGTGTTGTTGAAAAGCTTTTGCAAAACAGTTTGTATAAACAACTTTCAACAACGTTGAGTGGATCACAAGAGTTTACATCTTTAGAAATGTTATTATCAGCTTATCAAAGTGGGAAATATGACTTGGTCATTCTAGATACTCCACCT
>JAGRAB010000329.1 GCA_020435085.1 Bdellovibrionales bacterium
ATTCATACAGCTTCCTCCTCGCGCCGCCAGGCAAACTCAATCGCTTTAGGTATAATTTAATAAAATTTTAATTAGTTCCAGGAAGGAAATCTCTCATGTTGTCTATGTTTCGACATCTTCTTTTATTTCTTATTCTATTTTCATCTATTAATGCCTTTGCAGTAAAATCTTTAGATTTTACCATTCACCAAGAATATGTGAGTACAAGGGCTCTTGGAATGGGGAATGCATTTACAGCTGTTGCGGATGATCACTCAGCACTTTTTTATAACCCAGCAGCCTTAGCACGGCGAGAAGATGGGCACTTGAGAATGTTTCTTCGTGGAGCGATTGATGCAGAATACTTAGACTTAATAGATGATATCGATAAAGCCGACGGAGCAGCTACGGAAGATGAGGAAATCGATCAATATACAGAACTGATTACAAAGAATTATGGAAATCATTTTCACTCAAGAGTACCAACCTTAGGGTCTGTGTGGGTCAGGCCTAATTGGGGGGTGGCAATTATTCCTGCAGATTTGTCTATAGATATTGGTGTTCATCAACAAATTGGTCCGATGCTTAATGTAAATGCTTATTTAGATACAACCATCGCTTATGGCTATGCGAGAGATACGCGTTGGTTACCAAAAAGTCATCGCCTCTCTGTGGGTGCCACAGTAAAAGCGATCCACCGGGTTCATGTAGGAGAGGCGATTTCGGCGGTACAGTTGGCCACAGACTCTGAAGTGTTTAATACCGCCAATGCCAACGAAGGGATGACTCTTGATGTGGATGTGGGTTTTTTATATGACCCACCAGCTCCAGGTTTTTTGAAATACATGAAGCCAACATTTGCGTTTGTTACAAGAAATGTGATTGATCAGGGTTTTCAGTGGAACTTTCATTTAATTGATGAAAATTCAGGAGAGCCTCCAAAGTTGCAACGGCGGTTTGACTTTGGGTCAAAGTTTGATTTGCCTAATTTATGGGTTTTTGATCCACATATTTCTTTTGATATTCGAGATGTTGGGCACCCGAATTGGTCTGTTGAAAAAGGAATGCATGCTGGTGCGGAGCTTTATTGGAAGATGTTTAATTGGTGGAAAGGGCATTGGGCTATTGGAATCAATCAAGGTTATTGGACAGCTGGTTTTGGAGCCCGTTTAGCTTGGTTTCAATTAGATGTTGCTTCGTATGGTGAAGAGGTAGGTACCTCTGAGGCAAAAAAAGAGAGCCGTCGTTACATGCTTGAACTAGCTCTCGATTTTTAAATATTATGGTGTCTTAACAATTTCAGTAACAGTTATACTTCTAAAAGGAGCATAGGGTTGTAAATAAGTCCTTTTAAAAAGATCAAGGTTAGTAGTGTGATCTTCTAAAGAAAAAGTGGCTGTTGCACGTACGCGAGTAAGATCACTGGACAGAACTCCCAAAAATGGACTACTATTATATGTAGAGAATTGACTTTTTCCAACGGCAACAATTTCTCCATATTCATTATTTTGAATAGACTCCAAGAAGATATCAAAAAGAGGCGCACTCAAAAGGGTATGTTTTTCTATAGTACCTGTATCAACATCTATAATCTGAAAGAAAGCTTTTATGCCATTATCATGAGCTTGTCCTGCAACTAAATATTTTTTTGATGAAAGAGGTATTATACTTTTATAAAAAAGATTCCCTTTTTTTTCTGCCAGAGACCAAACAATGTTTCCCATGCTGTCGAGTTTTATCAGAGCAGACTGGTACCCAGCAATTAAAACATCTCCATCAGGGAGCAGAATAGCTTTTTCACTTTGTTCGGCGTAAAAGGCGTATCCATAGCTGGCACGTCGAGCCCATAAGACTTCTCCTAAATCATTCACTTTCATCCAGATAGGGCCTGCCGATTGAGAACCAATGCTACCATCACTCCTGAGTTCTCCTCCTGACACTTCTCCGCCAAGAAAAAAAGTTCTGTCAGAAAGTTCTGTAATATTTTTTAAGAGGTCTGTGCCATCAGTAATTTCATAATATTTTTCAATAAGCAGATCTCCGTCTAAATTGAATTTTACAAATACTCCTTGGTATCCGTTA
>JAGRAB010000330.1 GCA_020435085.1 Bdellovibrionales bacterium
AACGATTTTTCCAAAAGCGGCACCAATCATCACTCCAACAGCAAGATCAATCACATTGCCCTTAAGAGCAAATTTTTTAAATTCTTCTAACATAATAAACCTCCATCAATGAAATGGAGGTTTATTTCTCATCCATCATAGCGATTGGCAAATGTTTTTGAAAAATTAATTCGTATCGATTGTTAAAGGATCAAAGTTGACCATAATTTGAGACCCTTGAGCAGGAACCGCCGTACCATGAAAAGTGATGGAGTTGGCTGTTGCATTATATTGCCATCCATTATTAGGGTCTTGGGCAATGACCGCCCCATCAACGATCACAGAAATAGAACTCACAATGGGTTCACGATCTAAAAAAAACTGAGTGCTCAGTGTAGAAATTTGATTGGATATTTCTGCCATTGATGCGCCAAAGTCTGACTGACAGATATCACCAATCACTCCATTTGTGGTATTTGCCAGATCCATAATGCGAACCATATTTTGACCACCCTGACAGGGTGATGCTGATTGAGTCATTGCTGAAACATTAAATCTTGCTGTTGCTCCACTGGTTCCTGTCAAAGTTTCTAAATAATCTTTATATACAGAAACGGCATCAAGTGTTGGGGCATTATAGCGACCACTCACATTACAGCCCACGCATCGACCGTTTCCGCTAAAATCATCGGCATTATCAACAATGACGACGGCAAGAAAAGAATCGGGCCTCAAAAACCCCTGATTGATTGGGCGAGTAGAATTGAGGGCTTGTCGAAAGCTCGAAAAAGCTCGCCCATCTTGTCCAGATGTATTTTTATCTGGTTTTGCATTAATCGCAAAGTCAGTTAAAATATTTGGATCATCTGGAGTAATTACATAAATACCTGAGTTTTGAGTTCCATCGGAGTCATTAAAATCGGCTTCAGCAACGTCTGCTGAATCATAACCGTTTAATGTAGGATCGGCCATATAGGCAGATGTCGTCACCACGGCAATTTTAAAATCAAAACCTTTACTTACAAATTGGTTAATAAAAGTTGCAAAACTTGCAACTAATTTTGCTTGGTGAGATGACATGCTTGGCTTGTCACTAATAACAAATAAGATATCCAACTTATTGTTAAATGCTGTCGTTTGTTCAAAGATTTCTGCACTGGGAAGTAAACTATAGTTCGTACTATCACTACCACACCCAACAAATATCACTAGCGAACTCATCACTAATAATTGAGATAGAAATGACTTTTTCATTTTATGCTCCTTGAACGTCCAGCTTAATTTATATTTCGTTCGGCCACTCAATTTGTAAAATCTTACCGATTTTAAAACCACAAATTGAAGCCCAAAAGAGCATACATACAGAAGGTACTATTTAAGTCTTTTTGACTGATTCCAGTTTAAATCTTTTTGACGATATTTTTCAAATTTCCAAAACATCTTAAGATCATTACGGAAAATAAGATTCTCTTTCTGAGAACCTCAAAATGTTGAGTTTTTCCTGTAAGTTATAAACACCTATTTTTTTGAAAAAATATTTTGCTGTCGATTTTATCAACAAAAAAAGAACTTTCTAAAAAGGTATTGGTGAAGAAAAAACCATTTTTTATCTGCGTCTTGTTTTGAAAATCTGCTCTAAGTACATTTTTAAAAACACCCTTCCCTTTAAGTGCTAGCTGATCTTCTTTTTGAGATTTCTTTTAAGTCAGGTTTTAGTTTTGTGTTCACTTTTTCGGGGGGAAGATCATCCCCTTGACACTTAAAATGTCTATAAGCGCAATAGTTTTCATTTAAAACTGGTATTTGAATTGCTCTATAAATCCTCGAAGGGAATCGTTTGAGAGCATTGAAGGATTACCACAAACTGTTTCATTTAGAGATTTGGATTTATAAAATATCGTATCTTTTTGAAACATGTCAAAATGGAGCTCTAAGGGGAAATCATGAATAAAAAAATACTAAAACTATCCATTCTATTATTAGCTCTATTCAATCAACACAAGAGTCACGCAATTAACTTTCAACTGAGCCCAAGTGAAGTGGATGAAACTAGGATACTCACTGAAATTAATCTTGCCAAAACTTATCTATCAGACCCTTCAATACCTGATACAGAATATGTTGTAGAATTTCCTGCGGGGTCTTATTTTTTTAAAACCCTTAATGGGAAGAAAGCCATTTTCGAATTTAATAATTTTAATCCTTTACCTGGAAAGAATCTCATTTTTAGAGGCAAAGGAATGAATAATACACGCTTAGAAGTTGATGTTGAAGATTTAATGATACATGGACTTAATGTCTCTAATGTGAAATTTCAACTTATGGAACTCGCTCAAGATAGAATGAAAGTCTCACAAGGAACTGTTGTGAACACCGGAAAGATGTTTGTTGATATTATAATCGATAAAGGCTTTCCTTCTCCTGATGAGATTTATGACCCGCTGTCAAACACGGGTCGTTATTTAAGACTTTACAATGACTCTGGCAACAACCCTATTGTCATTCAGTCATTTGAACAAGAAGCTTGGCTATCAGCCACATTAATCAATAACAATCAATGGCGATTTTTTCTTGCTAGTAATACGATGATGAAAACTGGGGATCGAGTGGGAATTAAATCTAAAATGGGAGAACAGGCTTACTTTTTTGATACAGGAAGAAGTGTATATTTTGAAAATATTCGATGGGTTAATGAAGGCAGAGGTGTTTTTAGAAACTTTCACCATGCGGTGATTCGCAACTGTCAAATTCGCAGACCGGCACCCATTAATGGTGTCATCCCATTTTTATCCACATCCAGTGGTGGTCCTCAAATAGGGCAACCAAAGCTTTGTGGAGGTGGAAAAAATCATCTTATAGAAAATAATGTTTTCATCGCGACAGGGGATGATTCAATTGGCTTATTTAATCTCCAACCCACTAGCACTATTAAAAATAATAGAATCATATCTTCTTTTGGACGGGGAATTCTTAACTACCATTACCAAAAAAACATAGGATGGGTTAATTCAAGATTAATCAATAACACGCTTATCAATAATCCCCTTTTAAAGCTCAATTATCATCACAGTGCTGCAGGAGTGGTGTGTCCATAATGTTTGTAGCTCACATTTTAGCAAAGTACCACTATTCCTTCGGCTTCACCTTATTCCTCAAGCCATTCTAAAATAAAAATATCAGCATCTTACTCACCGTACGCACGTGAAGGGCCCCCTCCCAAAAGCCAAAAAACGGCACCTGTCTTAGTAAAAACTTCTCAAGTCCAACTCGTAGAGCCTTTAGAGGGCCCCTGTCTTGCACATACTTCTATGCGGTGAAGTGATTTCACTAGAAGGAGTCAATAGTATGGAGCCGAATAAAAGAAGAATTAAATATACTCTATTTATCGCCCTTGCTGTTTCTCTTTTTGGTTGCCAAGGCCGCCATGGTGGTTTTGAAGCGGCAACCTTTGTCACAACAGCTGGAGAGACAAAAGTTGAAGAAAACACAACTGGATTTAGCGATTTCGATCACAATAAGTATTCCGTTGATGGAGATCAAGAACGTACCGAACAAGCCACCGAAGACCTGTTAGCAGGGGCTAAAAGCGGAAGCCCCAGCGATCAAAAGTTAGCTGAAAACAATGCGCAATTTGCTGCTTCGATTGAAGCTGTTCAGTTTCATCGCATTAATTCTGAAGGAGTTATTTCTCGTCTCGGTCAAAAAAGATTCCGTATAGAAATTACTTCCACTTGGCCACAAGCCAACTACCAACCCATTATTTTTGAGGGTGATTTTTCTCTCTCTGGGAATATTTTAAAAATAAATAATACTCTCTCAAAATCCCATGGAAAAACCTTTCAAATCCAAGGGGCTATCGATGAGCAAATGGAAAAAAACAAAGTTTTTAGCTCATTAGACTTATTTGTCTATAATGAAGATGAAACCCTCGAGGCTCGCTCTAAAATTAATACTCGCTCTTATGTGGGCATCATTAAAGTCAGAACCCCCAATGACATGGAGAAATCGGCAAAAGTTGATCAACAAGTGGATCAACTCAAAGGGTCTGTGGCCTGGGTTTCAAATACGGTTGTTGTTCTCGGGCGGGCTTTTTATAAGTATGACATCATTAAAACAATCAATGCCAACCACCCTCTTTCAATCAATGAAATTGATAATGGTACATCTCTAATTTCTTTTTCTGGAGATTCTTTACAAACTAATGGCTTTGTCACAAAAGAGGTGAATAAAATTGATGAATCAAAAGATTCTGAAGTTTCTCCTTCTTCTGCAGCATTATTTGGGGCCAATGATGATGGTTTACGCTCTTTCAAAGTGGATCTACCCACCGAACAACAGGGAAAAGCCCAAGATATTATCTTAGAGGTAAAAGAAAAAGACGACTTCTCTGCTGAAGAACTTTCCCCAGAGGTTCGTGATCTTAAATCAGCAGCATCTCAAAGTAACAATGATACTATTGAAACAGAAGAAGCCTTGAAGAATGAAAATTCTTTAGAAGATAACTCTTATCCACGACGACCAAAAATAAAAAGTTCAGAAGAGACTCAAGAAGAAGCCAATACAAACTCAAGCTATCCACGACGGCCAAAAATTAAAAAATATCAAAAACAGCAAGATGTTGACTCTTCTGAGTCCAACGAAAATGCTCAACCCGGCTTTGGAACAAAAGTAAAAAACTTTTTTACTGGTTTTTTCAAAAAACCAGCACGAGACAAAAATCAAAAGCCCGATATTCAAATTGATGAATTCACACCTCTTAGAGATGAAAATGGATCTTATATTGACCCTTATGAAAAACCTAAACCTATTGAAGAAACCACTGAGTCCCCAGCACCTTCAGGGCCTCCTCGTCGCTCTCACGTTCAACATAAAAGTCCACTCAACAATAAAAATAAAAAAGAAGAATTATCAAAAGTACGTCCAAAACCACGACCCGAATCTCTTAACGTTTCAACAGCCGAACAGATCGACGATGAAACCGAGGTTCTTGCTGAAGGAGCCCTAGAGTCTTCACCACGCCCTCGTCCACGGCCCAAAAACTTAAGCACCTCAAAGCCAAAAGTCCGAAAAAATATGCCTGATATAAAAATTGAAGGTATTGAGTTTGGCTTAAGCCAAGATGCGTTCTTAAAAATCAATTATGACACAAAAAATTTACCTCGTGTGGCCCAAGGACTTTTGGATATGGAGCAAAACTATGCCTATCCAGAAATTCGCAATAAGTGGATTCCTTATATGCGAGATAAAAGAAAAAAAACTATTCAAAACTTTTGGCAAAATGCTTACCCAGTAAGAGATCTCATTGCTCAAGTCTTTGAATACTATGACGTGCTTCCCACTCTTGCTTATGTGACTATTTTAGAATCTACATTTTTAAGAAGTGGAAAATTTGAAGTTCAGCTCACAACTGCAGGTTTAGGAACCGCCTATGGCCCATTTCAACTTCTCAAAAGTACAGCCAGTGTTTTAGGCCTTAAAACAGATACCAAACAAGCACGCGGACACAAACCCGCTTCATGGGATGAGAGGAATTGGTTTGTTCCCTCACTTTGTGGAGCCGCCAAACATTTTTCTAACTCACTCGAAGCATTTGGTCATGCCGATGCTACTTGGGCGATCTTAGCATATCATGCTGGTGATAAAGGGGCTTCTGATGAAATTGCAGACTCACTAAAAATTGGGCGCGGTGAACTTTGGAAAAACATTGACCGTTATTCATTCACATATCAAGAAATCAAAGGCTATAACAAAATCGACAAGAAGTATGTTGACTATGTCGATCAAAAAGTTGCCAGTTACTTTATTCTTCAAAGCCCTCAACGAATGAAGTTTTCTACTCCTAGCAACGTCAGTCAACAAATCCCCGCAGCCTATCGAAGTCGATTTTTTCCACAAAATAAAATTAAAGACTCCACTTGCGAAGAGGCCGCTCAAGGCTGGCGTTCTGTTTTTCAATAAAGGTATAAGGTGCCACCTAACTTGGTGATATGCACCGCATATCACCAAGTTAGGTGGCACTTTCTGAAGCTTGGTAAAGAGACAGGGTGTTTTGTAAAAGCATAGTGATTGTCATGGGGCCAACGCCACCAGGGACAGGTGTCAGGGCAGAGACCCAGTTTTCCAATCCTTCCGGGTCCACATCTCCACAAAGTTTTCCAGAGGGCAATCGGTGCATACCCACATCAATAACAACGGCTCCCTTTTTAAAGGCTTCTTTTTTAAGAAATTTGGGTTGCCCGGCGGCAACAACAACGATTTCTGCTCTTTGAGTATGTTCAAATAGATTTTCGGTTTTTGAGTGACAGACGGTCACTGTCGCATTGGCTGCTAAAAGAAGTTGCGCCATCGGCTTACCAACAATTTGGCTTCGCCCAATGACCACGACATTTTTTCCTACAACATCAATGTCATAAAATTTAAGAATTTGCATCACGCCATTGGGAGTACAAGGGACCGACCTTGGACGCCCTGCCATCAAAAGTCCTAAATTCTCTACCGTTAAACCATCGGCATCTTTTTTAGGATCAATCCTTCCGATCATTTCTTGTTCATTAAACTTTTTAGGTAATGGTAATTGGATTAAATAAGCGTCCACACCTGGGTTTTCATTCATTGCCGCAATGGCAGTAATAAGCTCATCTTCGCTGGCAGATGACGGCAGTTGAATCTCCACACTCTCCATCCCTACTTCAGAGCAAGCTTTCATCTTGTTGCGAACATAAACTTGGCTGGCAGGATCTTCTCCCACCAGAATGACCCCCAGCCCCGGAGGTCTTTTCGTTTTTTCAACGGATTGGGCAAGGGTTTTTCGTAATGCTTTTGAAACTTCTTTGCCATCCAAACGAATCATGGCCGACCTCCCAATGTTCAGCCTCACTATAAACACTTTCCAGTGTCTCGACTAGGGAAAGTTCCACCCTCTTCAGGTCAAGGAGGCGACTTGACCTCCTGCAAGAAACCAGATACTTATTGAGCATCATTTGAGGAGGCATACATGGCAAGCAAAGTGAAACTTTCTGATGATGGGAGTTCCATCGATTTCGTTCAATCAGACAGCCTTCCCTCTTCTACCAAAAAATTCCGTCAAAGTCCTGAAATTGAAGGATTTTATCGATTTGTTTTTGAAAATGACCTTCAGGCCGAAGCCTTTCAGATTTTAGAACAAATCATCGAAAAGCGAAAAGCGGATCGCAATGTTAAAAAAGCCCCAAAAAGAAAAAAAGCTTAACTCACAAATAATATAAACTGGCCCCCTTAATTGCG
>JAGRAB010000331.1 GCA_020435085.1 Bdellovibrionales bacterium
AATACATAAATTTTATTAGATAAGCTTTATATGGAAATGAAGTTATCCCGACCTCAAATTAGTGAGTATCAAGATGCTGTCAGTTATTTGGCAGAGATGCTTCAATTTCGAAAAAAAACAGAATCTAGTTTTTCAGTAGCCAACGCTTGCCAACGTCTACGACGAGTTTCACCCACTCTTATTTCATTAATATTACAAAAAAAACGTCGCATCACTACTGATCGTGTTCATGAACTTGCAAAATTGATGAATCTCAACGCCACTGAAAAAAAATACTTTTTACATTGGATTGAAGGAACAAATAAATCTCATCAAGAGATAGCGTCTTTTTTTCCAGAAAATAAAAATACAAAAAGAAAAGATGCCCATATCAGCATTCTCTCCGACTGGATTAATATTTATGTAAAAGATCTTTTTCAAATTCCAGAGTTTCAAGATAACCCTGATCTTATCTATAAGGCCTTGGCTTCTGTTGCCTCTCCTCAAAGAATTGATAAATCCATTCGTTTTTTACTTTCGGAAGGGTATCTAAAAACAGCTATAAATGGCAAACTCGTCGTTGATACGGAGTTGGTTGTTGCTGACCCTAGAATTTCTAGTGATAAAATTAGAAAATTTCATAAAGGGGCTCTTTTATTGGCAAAGCAAGCTATAGATGTCGTCCCTCCAAATAAACGCTTAGCTAATTCTTTGATTATCCCCCTTAATGACGAAAGTTATGAAGGACTATTAGAAATCATCGATGAATTTACTGAAAAATTGAAAGACTTTGCTGAGAGACCTGCTCAATCAGGAGATCAGCTTTATCAACTTATTATTAATTTGAGCCCGGTGGGAGGTTCTCAGTGAAAACTGTTCTCATACTTTTGCTTATTTTTTCAAATACCCCCTTATTTGCCTCTACCTTCGTGGGAAATGGTGGAAATGCTGGAGATATTGAACGAACTGTCACCATTCACCAGATAAAAGGTGCTTTAAAAGTTCTTTCAAAATCAACTGGTAATGTCTGCACCTGTGATTCTACATATTCAAATAGTGATATTTGTGAAGGATTTAAATCTCTCAATGAAACTCAACAAAACTTCTGCTCTCAACTTGTGCGCCAATTAAGTCTAGGACTTTCTCAGCAATTAGACGCCAATCAAATTCAATTTTCCTGGACTCAGGAGAATATCCAAGTTCAAGAGGAGAACTCCCTACGTGCAGTTGATGCCGTTACAGATCCAGTTGCAAAGAAAGTGACGGTAAACCTCAATCAATTTTTAAATATGAACGAATCTCAACGTGTTTTCTTAGTGGGTCATGAGATGTTTCACCTTGCTTCATACAATAAGGCATCCATTACAGATAAAGACCCCATAGGCCCAATGAAGACCCCCGAGGGACAGAGAAGTTTAGTTAATTCAATGGGTGCTAGTATTGTTATGGCAGCATACCATGAAGGTCTTTTTAAAAAATACCAAGCAACTCTCGATCGCCCTGCTAGCTGGAAATCTCATTATATAGAAGCTGCGATATCTGGCATGAATTTAGGGGAGCAAAAAAATACTAAAAGTGTTTATTATAATGACGAGTTCAGTGGTGGAAAAATTGGCTATCGCTATCAAACACAATCCCCATTTGGAGTTATTGCGCAGTTGGAACATTATGAAAATGAAAAAACAATCCTTACTTCTATTAAAGCTAAAGAAGAACTCTCTGGAGGCAGCTTTGGTGTGAGTTATCGATTTTTTCCTTTCAAAGATCCCCTTACATTTTTAGGGCAATCTCACTTCATTTTTGATGTGCAGGTAGAATACTTTAAAACAAAGTATGCACTGAACGATCCTTATGTTGGTACAGATGCAGAATCGAGCTCGCTCGGACCGTCACTTAATTGCAATTATTACATACCTCTCGAACTAAAATTTTGGTTATTCGTCGGTCTAGGCGTTTCCTATCATAATTATGAGTACAAAACACTTGGCCTAAAATATGAAACAATTCGCACAAATGCAGTTATAGGAGCTAGTTATGGGTTTTAAATCAATAGCATTACTTTTTGTTGCAACATCTCTTTTTATTGGTTGTGGAGACAAACCCGAAGTTAAGGACGACGAAAATATTATTGGCAAAAAAAT
>JAGRAB010000332.1 GCA_020435085.1 Bdellovibrionales bacterium
TTTAGTAAGAAAAATTTCAACTTTCCAATAATTCAAGATGAAGCTCAAGTTTTGGTAAAAAGATATCAAGCTTTGAAAACGCCCTTTGCGGTCATTTTAGAAAAACAACAAGACCAAACGTATAAAACCATTTATCAGGGGGGCGTGTCAGATCAGAGAGACTTCACTCAATCAAAAGCTCACTTTTTAGATGAAAATTTAAAAGCTCTTTCGCAAGGGAAAACTGTTAAATATGCCGTTGGCCAAAGTTTGGGTTGTTATATAAGGAGATTATAAATGTTAAAATATCTTATATTTCTACTTTCTTTTTTATTACTTACCAGTTGTGGGTCGCCAATAAATCATAAAGTTGAGGGGGAGCAAAAGACGAGTTCTTTTCTCAGTTTTAAAACCTTCAACTTGCAAATTGAGACAAGATGGTTAGAAGGTCCTGTAGGCAATATAAATACAGATAATCAACTTATGGTGATTGTCAAAAATCAAAGTAATCAATTGGTTTCGTTGCCAAATGGTTACTCTTTGAATTTCTATGCAACAATGCCTGAAATGGGTCACCCACTCGATGATCCTGGTTTTTTTGAAATGGTCAATGAGGGAATTTATATCAATAAAACTATTCGTTATAATATGTCTGGAAAGTGGAAGAATGAACTATGGATTATTGATGACGCCTCAAGCGTTAAAGACAAGGTTATATGGGACGAATTCTTTTAATCTTTATATTTGTATCGTTTCGAGCTTGGGGAGGGAGTTGTTGTGGGCAGGTGCCAACAAGCTTTACAGTTCTTTCTCAAGAGCAACCATTGAGTGTTTTAGCCTCTTACTCATTGAGCGAAACAGAAGGGCGTGTTTTTAACTCAGATGACTTTTATGTTTGGAGCGATAAGGAGAGAGTCATACAGACATATCAACTAGGGTTGGCAGGGAGTCTTTTTTATCGCCATCAAATATTTTTTAATACCTCTCTTCAACAGGGAAAGTACTCTGATCCCGGTGGGGCAGGCGTTTCACAACACCTCAGTGACACTCAAGTGGGTTATACTTATGAAACTTTACCTGAGTATAGTTTTTCTTATTGGAAACCTATCGTTTATTTTTCACTGATTGGAAATTTACCCACAGGAAAATCTGCTTACGAAAAGTCAGATTTAAGCGAGGGGGCCGATGTGACGGGTTATAATCAATGGGGGCTTGGTTTGGGGGTGACATTGCGAAAAGTGTATTTTCCACTTACTTTGACTCTTCAAGTAAAAACTTTAAAACTTTTTTCAAAACAATTTGAAAGTGTTCAAGTTTCTGATTTTTATGACCACTCAGTGGCTTTCTTAAGTAATTATGTGACTCGCTTTTATGACATTGGGTTCAACCTTGGAGTTACTTTTCATCAAATTTCTGAGAGAAAAGTATCAACGGTGAATCAACCTTCAGGGGTTTCTCAAAGTACGACGGTTTTATTGGGTTTGCAAAAAGTATTAACGGATGCGTGGAGTGGAGGCGTGACCTATGCCGATGAAACGCTTTTAGGTCGTCCTCGTAATACGGTTTTAAATAAAACGTATAGTTTATATTTTAATTATAGTTACTTTTAAGGAGAGAATTATGAAAACGATTTTATTTTTAATTGCGTTGTCATCTCATTGGGCTTTTGCTCAATGTCCAATATCTTTAAATATCTCAGGACAATCCTATTGTGCTGATTTTCAATGGGTTTATGGGGAGAGTAAGAGACAAGGTCAACTACAGCCGTCAGATCAAATGTCGCCACAACTGATTCGTAAAGGAGAGGCTCCTATAAAATGGATTTACTCAAAAGGTCAGTTTCAAATATGGAAAGCGACAGATACAGAACGTCGCTCAGTACAAATTGAAGGCTTCAAGCTTTTTCCTCATATGCATATGAAAAATGGTCATCATCATGGCACTTCTTATGACTGGGGTTGGGATGCCAGTCTTCAAGCTTATGTTTTCAAAGCCATGTCTTTACACGAAATGCCAGGTTGTTGGAGTGTACGTTGGACCCTTGGAGAAGAAACTCTTGAAGGCAGTCAGCTTTTATTTTCTATAGATAGTTTTAAAAATTTATCTGAAACAGAAAATAATAAAATTAAAAAGCTTTGTGTAGAATGACTTTGAGATGATGAAAATTATTGAAAAATAGGTAAAGGAGCCTCACCAAGGGCTCCTTTTGTTTTTTACTGAAGAATCAATCTCTCCATTTTAACGCCATTACCGAGGCAGGTTTGATAAGTTGTGACGTCGACCTTATTTTGAGAAACCTTTGCGGAGAGAACCAAAGAGAGTAATGACTTCCCTTGGCTGGTACTTGAGTCAAACATTAACCAATTGGTATTGCATTGACCTTGTTTGAGTCCAGTCATGTCACTCACATGAAACCAGCATAAGGGCCCGCCGCTAAAACAGGAGACTCTTGTAATCGTCACATTTTGGACTTTTTGGAGACCATTTTGTAAGGTGGTAAAACCTGCTAAGCTGGGATTTGAAAATGAAAATAACAGAGCTAAGAGAAAATAATTTCGTGCCATTAATAATGATTTTGTACTTAATTTCATTGGTTCCTCCCAAACTTTTAATTTATTCAAAATAATAGTGATGATGTTACGACAGTTGAAATCAAGGCTCTAGCATTATTGTTGGCTGCTTGTGAAAAATCTGTGATATAACCATGATTTTGTACTCGCAAGAGAATATTTCCTTGATTATCTTCGAATGTGATATGTGAGTCTTC
>JAGRAB010000333.1:0-731 GCA_020435085.1 Bdellovibrionales bacterium
AAAAACTATAGTATTCCTGATTTAGGAGCTGTTCATATTGAATGGAAAGAGTTTTTTGATAAACAGGGGCGTCCTCAATTGGATATCAAAAATCAATTGAAAGCCATTGGTATTAGCGAAAATAATACGATCATTGTTTTAAGCAATCATGGTGTCCGTTCAGCAGCAGTCAATGCGGCACTGATATCTATGGGGTTTTATAAATCGAAAACTTTTGTCGATGGTCTTGAGAGTTTAAGGTACTAGGCCCGCTTTTTTGCTTCTGCCATTTTAAAAAGAACATCTTTCATGGCATCCATCAAACGAGCGTCATACTTGGCTCGTAATTTTTCATCCATAAATTGAAGAGCATCTGTGGGTGTCATGGGATCGTTGTAACTGCGCTTCGTGGTAAGAGCATCGTAGGTATCGGTGATGGCCACAATTCGAGCCATAGGATGAATTTCATCGCCTTGTAGTTTTTGAGGGTATCCGTTGCCAGTAAAACTTTCGTGGTGTTCAAAACAACAAGCTTTTATGGCATCTGAAATATCATGATTGTTCAAAATCAATAGTCCAAATTGTGGGTGTTGTTGCATTTGTTTCCACTCGTCATCATCCAAAGGTCCATCTTTACAAATGATATTCACATCCACATGGCGTTTGCCGATGTCATGAAAAAGGGCCCCTTGGCCTAACTCTTTTAATTCTTCGTCACGAAACCCAGCCACATAGCCAAGACCTAGGCTGTA
>JAGRAB010000333.1:852-2531 GCA_020435085.1 Bdellovibrionales bacterium
TTTTTGGAGTCATTAAGGGCTTGTTCAATATCTGGGTTTTCATAAAGCTCTTCCACAAGAGCGAGAGAGCTTTCTCTTAGTAGAATAGCCTTTTCTCTACTTGTGAGTTTTTCAGAAAGCATTTGTTGGGAGACATGTTTTTTATAATTGTCGTATTCAGAGGCATAAATAAAAAATGAATCTGGAGCCTTTTTCTCAAAGCTTTCAATCTTTTCTGCACCAAGGGAGTCGCCAGTTCGTAAATAGTGAATATAGCGGTCATTAATTTTAATAAAAATGTCAAAGGGGACCGGGACACTGGGGTGCAGCGAATTGAGGCGAATTTTCAAGTACTTTGAATCATCCATGGGTTTTATTGTGCCACGCTTTTATTGACTGTCCAAATAAAGATGGCTAATCAAAGGTATGGCGATCGAAATTAACACAGATGTCCAGTTTATCAAAGGTGTGGGGCCAAAACTTGGGGCGGTTTTGGCAAAGCGAGGGGTTCATACTGTTGGTGATTTACTGGAGTGGTATCCTAGAACGTATGAAGATCGTCGGGCTGCTCGGCAAATTTCTAGCCTAGAACCCGGGCAAATTGTGAGTCTTCAGGCCCAAGTGATCATCGTGAGATCAATGAACCTTGGCCGTAGTCGTCGAAAAATGTATGAGGTCATTGTTGGTGATTCTACGGGAAAAATTGCCTGTAAATACTTTCGAGTGCCCTATCGTGGTTATTTTGAGAGATTTGAACCAGGCATGTCGGTACAAGTTTCTGGAAAAGTCACAAATTATAGAAATCGCATAGAGTTTCACCATCCCGACGTTCATCCAGTAAAAGAAGATGAAAACACAGAAGATGCATTGATTCCTCTTTATACAGAGACCGAAGGGTTAAGCCCCTCAAAACTTCGAAAAATCATTGATACCGCTTTAAAAAATTTGCCCAATGAAACCACTCCTGTAAAAACACCTAGTCGCAAATTAACCAATGGGTTTGAGTATCGAAAACCGCAAGGGCTTGAAGAAAACTTACCTCATTGGATTATGGAGAAATACAAACTCCTTTCAAAAAAACAATCCATTTTAGAGATCCATCAACCGCCGGCAGATCAAGTCGAAGATTTTTTAAAGTTTCGTTCTCCGGCTCAAAGACGAGTGATTTTCGAAGAGTTTTTTAAACTTGAATTTTTATTGGCATTTAAAAAGAAGGGATTTCAAAAAGAAAACGCCAATGCACTTGTGGGAACAAAACAATTAACCAGTGCATTTATAAAAAACCTTCCTTTTGAGTTAACCAATGCACAAAAGAAATCTTTCGAAGAAGTTTGCGTTGATTTAAAAAAACCACATCCCATGCATCGATTAGTTCAAGGTGATGTAGGAAGTGGAAAAACAGTTGTGGCCATGCTTTCTGCACTTTATGCCATTGAGGCAGGGGCTCAGGTTGCCCTCATGGTGCCCACAGAAATTTTAGCCGAGCAACACTTTAAAAACGCTTATAAAATGCTCACTCCTCTTGGCATTGAAGTGGCTTTATTAACGGGGTCTATTAAGGGGAAGGAGCGAGGGCGCATTAATCATGAAATCAAAGAGGGGCGGTCGCGTTTCATTGTTGGTACCCACGCTTTGATTCAAGAAGATGTGGAATTCCAAAATCTTGGTCTGGTGATTATCGATGAACAGCATCGCTTTGG
>JAGRAB010000334.1 GCA_020435085.1 Bdellovibrionales bacterium
TTTCCACCCAATGAGTTCATATCATTAAGGAGGCTATCATCTGCTTTCGCGTTTGTTGCGATAAGAAGAATTGCAGCAATACATGTTTTGATCCAGAGATGGGCTTTCATTATTGAGCCTCCTGTTTTAAGTCAAGAGTGAGAGTTTTACTCCAAGCAGGGGAGATGTTTTCTGTCATTTGAGATTTTGCAACGATTTCAAAAGAAATATTGATAGACTTTGCTTTTTCACCTTGATTTTTATAATACCAACCAAGGAGAGTTGTATCGATATCTAAGTAAACTTTCCATTTACCACTTCCTAGATATTCAGCTTTTTTAGAAGATGGAAAAATAGCAAAGTCTGCAGGAAGTGTTGATTGAGAGCTTCTGTTTGCATTGTATCGACTCATAATTTCAGGCTCAAATTCTTTTGTCGATTTTGGATCAACAAGAGTGATTGAAAATGTTATTTTTCCGCTTTTATCATTAATTATTTTTTTAGAATCGAGTTCATCCGAAGATAAAATGACAGGTTGTTCATCAGAGTGTCGCACTGTTAATCGAATGGGAGTTTGTTTTTCAAAAATGGCATGATTAAAAGCAGCTCGAGGAGATGTACCTTCCAAAACAATAAATTCAATAGAAGCATCAAAATCAACACCCTGTTGACCTTTTGGAATTGAAGTTACCGGTGGTGTCCAAGTCAAAACCCATTCAGAGTTGTCATTACCAACAGGTTTTAGTTCAGCCCCTTTAGGAAGATTTACAGCTTTTAAAGTAAAGTTAGTTTGGCTAATAAATGAGCGGGCATGAATGGTGTAACTGCTTGTTTCACCTGTGATAAAGTGAAGAATATTGGCAGCAGAAACCTCACCATCTACAGAGACATCGTATGACTTCACTTTAACATCTTGAGTAGCAGCTTCTTCTGGCTTTACAGCAAGATCATTTTCGACAGCGTCAGGGTAGGGGTTAGCCTCTCTTTTAAGAGGGTCATTGCCTTGGCAAGCTGTTAAAATCAGCGTGCTAAGTAATAATACTAAACTTGGTTTCATGTTTAACTCCTTGAAGTTTTTCATCCTTGCCCCACTCTTCTGAGTTCAAATGGATAACTCACTTTTACATTGACGTTTCCATGGGGTTTCGGAAACTTCCATCCAGAAAGTTTGTTTACAATACAAGAATCAACAGTGTTAGATCCAACACTGGAAGAAGCCACTTTTGCTGAGGCCACAAGGCCTGATCCACCGATGACAAAGTTGACATTCACTCGACCAGCAGCACTTGGATCCACTTGCAATCCTTTTTCATAACAGTACACAATCTGACCCATGTGTTTTTGAATCACAGCATGAATTTGATCCCGATCAAGTCCACCTTGAACAAGAGCTTCTTCATGAAGAGGAGCTGAGTAAGCACCAGAAGATCCGACCATGCTCATTTTTCCGTAGCCTGCACGACCTCCACCCTTTCCACGCGTTCCATAACCACCAGCACCTTCAGCTTTTCCACCAGATCCGACACCAGAAGCAATAAGACCTTTTCCAGGAAGGGCTCGCTGATGTCCGCCGGCTCCACCCACACCGCTCACTCCAGAGCCACGAGAATTATTTAGAGAGTTTAAGTTAAGACCAGCACTTTTTTTCGATCCTGATTGAAGGCCACCTAAAACTCCAAGAGCTCCAGTTTTTGCGACATTGATTTTTGTCCGAACCTGTCCTCTTTTTACCTTTGATGTGGCTCTCTGTTTTTTACTGGCATATTTTTTAGGTTTTACGGGTTGACTGACTACACGTTTTGTTACCTTTTTTGTGCGATCAATTTTTGTTTCTGACATTTTCACAGTTTTACGTTCAAACTTGGGACGAACAAATTTATCTTGAGTAACAATTTTAACAACAGTTTCTTTTGGTTGAATGAGGGGAGCAATAAGATATCCAATAAGAAGAATTAAAATAACAACAGCAATATGACCAGCACCTGTCCATTTTAATATTTTTTGAAACTCTTCATCTTGTCGTTCGGCAGGGACACGAACGTTTCTATCTAAATGTCGGAGTTCGTTGACATGGGCTAATTCTAATTGTCCGCTAAGAGAAATGGCTTTTTTATTTAATTGTGAGCGGTCTACGTCAGCAATTTTTTTGTAATCAATATTTAAAGATTCTAGGCTAGATATATCGGTGATGAGTTCTAAGCGGCCAGTGTCTTTTCGTTGAATCACGTGAACACTTTTTGCTTGAGTGGGCCATTCGATCACACGAACAACGTGTCCCGCTTTTGTTTGAATGACATATTTCCCTTGTGTTTGTCCCATTTTCTTCACCTGTTTTTCTTCTTTATCTTTGTTTTGCCATTTGCTGAATGCGATCTTTAAAGTTTTTTCTAGGTCCCAATAAATCATAAAGTACTCATGCGTCTTCCACTTTAGCCTGTCCTTCGGCAGCATACTGATAGCGTCCATGTACA
>JAGRAB010000335.1 GCA_020435085.1 Bdellovibrionales bacterium
TTTAAATTTTTAAACTGAATTTTTTTGGTTTTTCCCGTCAAAATATTTTCTAATTCTAACGTTTGCATTTTTGACATCTTGCCATTGCCTAACCGATCAAATAAGGGCCCATGCAATGTGGGCCACCCCCAACGTGTATTGAGAAAATGATGAATCGTCGTAATATCACTATAACCCAATACAAATTTAGAACGAGCCGGTTTTTTAAGACGACTTAGTAATGGTAAAAGTCGAAGGCTTCCATAACCTCCTCGCACACACCAAATACCTTGAGAGTCTTTCGCATAAAGAGCTTTTTTTAAAACTTCGAAACGTTTGGCATCCGTATTCGAAAATAATTGATGACCAGAAAAAAAAGACTTTGGAACTCTTGGGACATAACCCATTTGTTTTAATTTTTGGACTGACTTTTTTAACTCTTCTTGTGAACAAGCAGAACCTGGAGCAACCAGATCCACAATATCGCCTTTTTTTAAAGGAGACCATTTTTTCATTTTGAAACTTCCATATCTTCTAAGCCAAAAAGGTCTGTGGGATATTTACCATCAAAACAAGCGGCACAATACTCTTTGGGTTCACCTTTTACAGCCCGAAGCATACCTTCAATAGATAAATAAGCGAGCGAATCGGCATCAATAAATTTTCGAATCTCTTCAAGACTCATATTAGAAGCAATTAATTGTGCTTTCTTTGGCGTATCTACTCCATAAAAACACGGACCCGTTGTTGGTGGCGAGGCTAACCGAAAATGGACCTCTTTTGCACCAGCTTGCCGAACGAGGCGAATAATTTTTTGAGAAGTCGTTCCACGAACTAGTGAATCATCCACCACAATGACTCGCTTGCCTTTTAATAAATGGGCTTGCGGATTTAATTTTATTTTCACCCCAAAAGAACGAATAGATTGAGTCGGTTGAATAAATGTTCTTCCAATATAATGATTACGAATAATTCCTAATTCAAACGGAATTCCACTTTTACGACTATAGCCAATACTTGCTGGGACACCACTATCAGGCACCGGAATCACCATATCGGCATCAACACCGCTTTCCTCAGCCAAAACTTCACCCATTCGACGCCGGCTCTCGTAAACGCTTTCTCCAAAAACAAAACTATCCGGGCGAGAAAAGTAAACATGTTCAAAAACACACTTTGCCAATCGTTGACTTTTTGCAAAATAATCTGAAGTGATGCCTTGATCCGTAATTGAGATAATTTCTCCTGGCTCCACCTCTCGAATCAACTTAGCTCCGATCAAATCAAAGGCACAAGATTCAGAAGCCACAACATATGAGGTTTTTCCATCTTCCATAGTTCTTTCACCAATCACCAGTGGGCGAAACCCATAAGGATCTCTAGCGGCAATCAATTGGTCATGGGCGAGAACCAGCATTGAAAATGCCCCCTCTAACTGCGGAAGAACAGATTTTAAGCAAGGGACTAAATCATTGTTTTTATCTTTGGCAAGAAGATGAAGAACACACTCTGTATCGTTGGTTCCTTGAAAGATCGCTCCTTCACGAATCAGCTCACGGCGAAGCACATGGGCATTCACAATATTACCATTATGTGCAATGGCAAGAGGGCCATTTAATAGTCGCGCCGTCAGTGGTTGAATATTGGTAATAAAACTCTCTCCCGTGGTCGAATAACGAACATGTCCAATGCCGGCTTGCCCTTTTAAATGGTTGAGACTGTCTTCACTAAAGACATCTCCCACAAGACCCATCCCTTTATGAGCTAAATGTAAACCTTGATTAAGAGTCACAATACCGGCAGATTCTTGGCCACGGTGTTGTTGAGCGTATAAGCCTAAATAAGTAAGATGGGAGGCTTCTTTATCTCCCCAAATGCCCATTACTGCACATTCATCATGCCAAGCTTTCAAAATTCTGTCTCCATCCTAATTGATAAGTCTCACTCAGATCTTTCACCATTAAAGACTCAAAACCACGGAGATTCAAGCGATCACCCCCTGTTGAGCCAATACACTCCATCTCTACATATTCAGAAATAGGACTTTTAGAAATATCCGTGCCCTTTGGAACTTCAAGTAAGACTTCATAAAAGTTTTCTATAAATAGATCTGACAAACTCTTTTCATTTTTAAAATCAATCTCAGCACCAATACCTTGCTGAGTCATTCGCGCCAAAGCATAAGCCAGACCAAATTTACCAACAACTCTTGTTGCTGTGGGTTTCACAGCTAACACCAACTCCCTTAAATCTTTGGCTCCTTGAGCCCAAGCCTTTAATGAGATCTTCCCAGTGTAGCCTCCCAAATCACTATTAAAGACTTGTTGCGCGTAGCCGCTGGTCACCAGTGTTTTTTTCCATCGAAAAATATAAATATCACCATCACCCACAAAATACGACTTTGGAAGTGTGTTGATGTCTTCTTTTAAACCCACAACTCC
>JAGRAB010000336.1 GCA_020435085.1 Bdellovibrionales bacterium
GGATGCTCCTCAAATTCCTTCGTTAGATGCTCTTGCTCAAGATGAACTTCCTCAAATACCAACTCTTCCTGATGAGGAGCCCCATGAAATACCTTCCATTCCAGCATTAGAGAACGAAGTCCCTGACTCTTCAGTTTCTACTCTTGATCTTCAATTACCAGACATTCCAAGTAACACTGACTTTGCTCAACCTGAGGGATTAAATTTCGAAAGTGCTTCTCAGTCACAAACTTCTTCAGAGGAAGTGCCCGAAGGACTTGACATTGAAATGCACGGAGGACCTGATGCTCCCGAAGGGTTTGTTATGGAGACGCCCCCAGCTGTTGTTGCTATCGATGAAAATACCTCAAATAGCTCTGACAGTGCTCCAGAAGGGTTCTCTTTAGAGCTGCCACCTGTTCCAGCAAGTATTGAGGAACCTCCTGCTGAACAAATGACTGAGCCTGTGGCACTGCCTGAAGATTCTCCTGTTTCAGTAAAAACAACAGACCCTGAAGCTTCAAAAAAGAAGCCCGAGTTTAAATTAAAAGTTCCTTCTAAAGATGATGATACTCTCAGTGAAGCAACAAATGTCACTACTACAAAGTTTGGTATTACTCTCACTGGTGCCAATAAAAAAGCTCCAAAAAAAGCTGTCATCGATACTGAAAACATGGCTCCCCATGATGCAGAGTCTGCACAGTCTGAAAGCGAAGCTGCTGCATGGCTTTTTAATGAACTGAAGCAAAACTTTCAACATTCCATGATTCTTTTATTTGAATCTTCAAATATTAAAGCATGGAAGTGGGAAAACTCTTGGAAACCCTCAAGTGAATCTGCTTTTGAACCATTTAATCCCGATCAACCAGGGCTCTTTCGAATTGTACAAAAAACAAAACAGCCCTATCACGGCTATGTTGTCGATAGTCCCATTAACAAAGAGTTCTTTAAAAACTGGGGCTATGACCAATACCCGGCTCATGTCACAGCTCTGCCTATGAAGATCGATGGTCATATGACAGGTGTTGTACTTACCATTGGAGAGAAGTCTTGTGGAGGAGAGGCAAACCTTATTGCTACAGAAAGACTTGTAGAGACATTTTCTCAAGCGATTCTTCGTTTATCAAAGAAGGCGGCGTGAGAAGGTTATCTTGTCAACAGTACTTAGAGAGCTCAAATCCTCGACAACTTATTAACTCTTGCTTTTAAAAATTGCTATTCAATAAAAAATATTTCCATTTTTTAATTGACAGCTTTTTTGGCTCACACAATGCCACGACAGCAAGAGATCTCCCATTTATTTTTTTAAACTTTAAAATAACAATTTGAAACACTGCTCTTGCCGGATTAACATATTTAAATGCGCTCTCTGAAAGACTCTCTACAACTGATAAAAAACACTCCAAAATTTTCATGATATAAAAATCTCCAAGTTTTTAAAAGGAGGTTTTCTTTATGCATTCCACTTCTTTTTCTTCTCTTCCACAAGCAAGACAAACTCTAGGTTCCAAAAAAATTCGGGACCTCATTAATA
>JAGRAB010000337.1 GCA_020435085.1 Bdellovibrionales bacterium
CGATGATCAAAAATAAAATAAAAAAAAAAAAGAGCGGCAAAGGCACTTCGAGTATCACCAGAAATTTTCATAGACGCAAAAGACTGATGCTCATGATCGAGGAGTTCTTGGGTTCCACCCAACGCTTTTAACGCAGAAATCATTTTGTCTCGTCCGGCATATTTCGCAGCACCTGCATCGGCTCGGTATTCACGCATGCGACTAAAATAATTAACAACAATAGAGCCTAAAACTCCGAGAACGAGTTGGAAAACAATGTAAAGGGCATATTGTAATCCAAAACTACTGCGCTCGCGATCACCACTTAATGCATTAGCGACAGCTGCGGAGAGGAGGCGAGAAATAAGAAGCACAACAGTATTAATGACCCCCTGTATGAGGGTTAATGTGACCATGTCTCCATTGGCAATATGAGAAACCTCATGGGCGAGGACGGCTTCAACTTGGTCATCACTCATGCGATTGAGAAGCCCAGAAGAAACAGCAACGAGAGAGTTGTTTTTACTAGGGCCTGTTGCAAAGGCATTCACTTCTGGAGCGTTGTAGTACCCTACTTCTGGCATGGTTTTGAGTCCAGCCTGTTTGGCAATGCGGTGGACGAGTTCTACAAGTTTTCTTTCATTGGGGTTTTGACTACGTGGATCCAACATTTGAATGCGAAACATTCTTTTTGCCATCCATTTTGACATGAGAAGTGAGATAAAGGCACCGCCCATTCCAATGACAGCATAAAGAAAAAGCATTCCATAAAATTGAGTGGGATCAGCCCCTAAGAAATTCAAGATAATAGACGCAGAAATAGAAAGCGTAAGAACAACAAGAATATTTACTAATGAAAAAAAGAAAACTCTTTTTAAAATGGCCATAAATCTGACCTCCTTTTACTTAGAAAATGAGATTTTTGGTTCTTTTGTCAAGTTTATCTGCAATGACAGACTGCTTACTACGACTTTCCAGTAAGAGCTGGTTTCTCTTTGGCACCAATTTTCTTTCTTTCTTTCAAATCTTCAGCAGATTTAATTTCAAAAGAGAGTTTGTTTCCCTCAGTGGAGATTTTGACAAGCCCGCCTTTAGTTAACTTACCAAATAAAATTTCATCAACAAGGGATGTTTTTATATGTTCATCCACAATACGTGCAAAGGGTCTTGCTCCATATTCAGGTTGATGTCCTTTTTGAAAGAGCCACTCAATAGCAGATTTGGTCACTTGCAATTCCACGCGTTTTTCTACGAGCTGTTTTTTGAGCTCATCAACAAATTTTTCGACAACTTTTAATAAAATTTCTTTATCAAGATTTTTGAATTCAACAATGGCATCAAGGCGGTTAAGAAATTCTGGGCGAAACATTCGTTTAATGGCATCTAAACTTTGACTTGCGCCGCGGTCTTGATTGATCCCCATGGTCCCTTTGGCAGCTTCGTGAGCTCCGGCATTGCTCGTCATTATTAATATCACATTATTAAAGTCAGCAACCTTGCCATTAGAGTCTGTGAGTTTTCCACTATCCATAACTTGAAGAAGAATATTAATAAGATCAGGGTGAGCTTTTTCAATCTCATCCATAAGCACGACAGAGTAAGGGTTTTTTGTGACGGCATCAGTGAGTAAGCCGCCTTCCTCATAGCCAACGTAGCCGGGAGGTGCACCGACAAGTCTTGAGACGGCATGTTTTTCCATGTATTCACTCATGT
>JAGRAB010000338.1 GCA_020435085.1 Bdellovibrionales bacterium
GACAAGGTCGCCTTTCCTGTTGAAAGTTCTATTATGATATCAAAAGGATAAGGTTGGACTTTTTTAACTGTTTCTTTTGTTTCCCGCTTCTTCAAAAAGAGACTCCGCAACTTTTATAATTTCAAATACATCATCAAAAGGTTTAGGAATAAATACATCCGCACCTACGGATTGAGCTTTTTTCAAATCATAGCCCCCTGTATATGCAGACATCAAGATGATCTTTCCTCTATTTTGATGACTCACCTTTTCAATGACCTTAGGACCATTCATATCTGGCATGAGGACATCTAAAAAAATTAAATCCGGCTGTTCTTGTATCCATAAATCTAAACCTTCCTCTCCTCCACTCGCCTCAATAATTTCGTGTCCTCGAGTCTTACAAGCGCGAGACAAAGCAATTCGAACCAATGGCTCATCATCAACTATGAGTATTTTCATTCTCTTCACCATTAAATTGAGGGAGTTTAAACCAAAATTTTGCTCCACAAGAAACATCTTTATCATAGGCGAGCTCTCCACCAAATTGATGAATCACTCTTTGACTCATACTTAAACCCAACCCCGTTCCCCCTGTCTCCGACTTTGTGGTCACAAATGGATCAAAGATGGTTTTACCAAGCCCAAGAGGAATCCCCGGCCCCGAATCACTGACAGTAAATTGAACCCAATCTCCTTCTATTGAAGTTTGAATTTCTAATCTTCCAGGCTCCTTCATTGCCTGGCAGGCATTATTAATTAAGTTAAAAATAACTTGTTGTGTAAGATGCGGGTCAACCTTTACAAGCGTCTTTTCTAAAGTGAAGTGAATCTCTCTTTGGTGCACTGAAGTGACTGACTTTAAAAGTGGCAACGTTGTTTCTACTAGTTCATTCAACGATACAACTTTTAATTCATCACGATCAGCACCTTTTGAAAAGTTAAGAAGATTTGTAATAATTTTTTGAGATCGTGCCGCAGCCATCTCTACTTCCTTTAAATCAGAATATACTTGACCCTGCTGACTTTGATTTTGCAAAAGTACCTGACATAAACTTCGAATTCCTGTTAGCGGGTTATTGAGCTCATGAGCAATATTTCCAGCCAAGTGTCCAATTGCAGACATTTTTTAATTTTGTATCATCGTTGATTGAAGGTTTTTATAATTTGTGACGTCCACAAAGTGACAAACCACTGAAGAAACAGGCTCATCATCATAAAAAGCAATAGGATAGCTATGAATGGTATAAATTCGATCTTTCATTTTAATAGTTACTATTTGAGGTTTTTTAGAATTGATACACTCAATAATAGGACTATTTTCGAGATTATTGATCCAAAATTCTTTAGAAGAACCTATCAACTCCAAGGTGTTCTGAAAAGCTTGGTTTGACCGGATCACACTTTCATTTTGATCAAAAATAGCAATTGGATCATCAATGCTATCAAATGTTGATTCCCATAGATAAGAAGCTCTCTTGAGTTCAACATCTAAAAGAGATCTATCTAAAGCTAAACTCAAACTTTGCAATCTTTCACCCATATACTCAATAAACTCATCAATTTGGTTTTTGTTTAATTGATGCTCAATAAATAGCACAACATTTTTTGAAGAAATACCATGTAATTGTAGAGGAAGTGAAATCACTCTTTGAAAAGGACGACTAAAAATATTTGCCAAAAATTGTTGATCTTCACTTTCATTGATTCTTAAGCGAACTCCAGTGTTCCAAAGTTGACTTGTTCTTATTTCAGCAAGCTTCCCTCTTTGAAAGTATAATATCCAAGGGCCAAACTGCCCTGATTCAAAGGCCAAATAGGGTTCTCCGACAGGATGAACTTTATAAATTTCATCTCGAATGAGCAAAACAAGATCCTCAACCTCTCGAACGCTGGATAAATTTTTAATAAATGAAATCAATTGCCTGACTTTTGAAACTTTTTGTTCAACGAGTGTCTTAGATGCTTGAATATCTTGAGTTCTTTCCTTTACTAAGCTTTCTAAATCTATTGTTAAATGCTCAAGTTGTCTATTTTGTTCTTTAAATTTCGAAATCATTTGCAACTGTTTTTGATTCTTCGAAAGTTTTTCTGAAAATCGAGCAAGCAAATCATGACGGTCGTCCGATGTCGAAGATTTTGTAATAACCCCCAACACATCAAAAGTATTCAGTAAACTTTCCAAATATTTTATATTCACATCGTTACTAATAAATACATATGCCATCTTTTCAAAATGGATTTTTGCCTTACTTTCTAAAAGCTCAATTTGAGACTGTTCCAACCCATCAATAAAAAGAAATGCTACTGGCATAAGTTTTTTAAAAGGATATTGAGTCCAAGAATCAATAGACTCAAAAACACGCAAATTCGTTTGATTCTTTTTAAAAAGTAAAAATTGATTTTGCGATAAAAATTGACCAGATAAATCTATCCATGCCACTTCTTTATTTTCATATTTTTGATCCAAATGAGTTTCCACTATGAAAATCATATCATCAAAATGCACTCTCATCGAAACTTCAAATTGGTGATTTTATGACGCGGGAGATATCGAAAATTTAACCGTGTACCTTTTGATCGATTTTTTCAAAAACATGAACCCATCCATCTAGACTATTGGAGAGTTCATATTCCAAAACATCTGCAAGCAACTGTGTATCATTCGTTTCATAAGCTTGAACAAGCTCATTCACGACCCTGGAATACTGCCTTTCTAGCTCTTGCCACTCTGGCCCCAATTCTAAAAAACCATCCCACTTATGAATAGAGCTTTTTAAAAGAAATAATGCATCTGTCATCCAACGGCACCCATCAAGAACATCCGTAAATAAACTCTGTCCTTCATCAAATTTGAGCTCTCGAAAGTCTTCTGAGCAATGAATGGCTGCCTGTTTAATTTGAGGAATAAATTGAATATAAGAGCGAACGGAAGATTGAATGAGCTCTTCTGTCGTTTGCGTATTCACTTCAATAGTTTGAATTTGCTCCTTACCCATCTGAGCATGCTTGATCTCATCCTCTTCACTCAAGAAGCTTTCATTCACTCGAATTTCACAAACAACACTTTTACTTTTCCAAACCTCTTCATTGATACATGAAATAATCTCCGAAAGAGTCTGACACTGCGGAAACGACTGAGCAATTTCCTTAAATGTCCATTTTCTGGTTTTCACAATAACCCCTTTCGGTACCCAGTGCCTTCATGTCACCAACAAAGTACCTAACAAGCATATTCAAGCTTTTATAATAGTCTAACGTTTGTTGAGCAAGAATTCCTATATCCTGAGGACTCATCCTGATTTTCTCGACATTAAACCAGGCCACAAGAACTCCCGCGGCTGGATTCATTTGTCCTACAGACTCAATTCCTAATTCAATAGCCCCTAAATGTTCACCTAGTAAGTCACTTTTCCTATCCTCTATCCAATTTGAAATGTATTGAATCCCCATTTCACTTAAGTCTCTCAATCTTACAAAAGCATTAAATGTGATAGGATCTTCTAGAGTTGGAAGAGAACCTCCCGAATACACAAATTGGATCAGTTCCCACTCAAAAGCTGTTCCTGCTGCAAAAACCCAATCATAATAAACTCCATCTTGTGATGACCGAAATCGTATGGTGTCAGAGTTGACAAAATCTGACTCTAATCCAGTCATTGATAAAACTTCATGAGCAACGCGTTCGGCAGAGATGTCATTAATTAAAGGCTTCCAAAGAACTCGACTTCCTTTTGAGTGTGGTCCTGTTTCCCAAAAATTGACAGACTGACAACTTAAGTTTAAACAAGGAGTTCCCGTAAGAGCTGCAATATGCATAGCCACACTATCTCCACCAACACATAATTGAGACCACTTTAATATATAAAACAAATCTGAAACTCGAGTTTTACCTAATAAAGAAATAATATTATTTTTCTTCTCAATAAAATAATCTTTAAGTTCGCTCCCATCCTCGTGGCCACCAATGACAACAATTTTCTGGCTGGGATTCTTATTCAGAAGAAGATCAAAGCATTCCTTCCAATGAGCCGAACTCCAAACTTTTTCTTTTTGGCTGCCACCAATATGAAAAGCAATATATTGAGAGGGAAGATCTCTTTCATATAAAGGAATTGTTCCTGAGATTCGCCA
>JAGRAB010000339.1 GCA_020435085.1 Bdellovibrionales bacterium
ATGGGGATTATGCGTGAGACAGGACTCGCAAATGTCATTTCTGATTTTTTCGTGAATACTTCAACCCCAACAACTTTTCCACTTTTTACTTTTTGGGGGGCTGGTATTTTAAACTTTTTTATTCCCTCAGGCGGTGGACAGTGGGCTATTCAAGCTCCCGTTGTTATACCTGCAGCAGAATCTCTTGGCGTGAGTGTTCCTCTCTCTACTATGGCTGTTGCGTGGGGGGATGCTTGGACAAACTTAGCTCAACCTTTTTGGGCCCTTCCTGTACTTGCTATAGCAGGATTAAGTGCTAAAGACATTTTAGGGTTTACTTTAACAATTCTTGTCGTGAGTGGCTTGTATCTTTCTGCTCTCTTTTTTATATTTTCGTAGAGAAACTCCAAGTTCATTTTTCAATATAAATATTACAAGTCTTGTTTAAAATTGGTGGTTTTTAAGGATTATTGCTACCAATAAGACCGGTAACGAAGGGGTTCTCATATGAAATATAAAACTATTTTTACATTCTTTTTATTCACTTTGTTTTTTGTTATTTTAATACCAAAAAATTCTTTTGCTTCTACATGCAAAAACTTACAACCAGAAACAATAAACTCCTCTGCACATGACTTTATGTCGCAAAATAATATGATACTTCCAGAAGAAGAAATTGACCTACCAGATATTCATGTTCAGATTTTATGGAAGGCGACAGATATTATCTCGACTCAAACTGCTTGTCTCGTTGTTATGGCTATCAGTGGATTAGGAGATGATGTTATTCCTGGAGCATATGATGTGATCGGGTATTTGCCTGAAGAAAATCGTTTTGCTAAATTTGAAGACGTTGTTGATGTACCTCAATCATTCATAGCTAAAATTGGGGATCTCCCATCCAAAGATCAAAAACTTGCATATTACTATGCAGAACTCAAAGACGATTCCGCTCTCGCCGCCTATAAGGCATATATTGCAAAAATTGAGTATTACGGCTTTAGTGGTGTTGTCGTCAAATCTGGCCAAAAAGCAGAGTTTGACCCGACAACTCACCCTCGCAATTGGCGTGTCGAAACCGCTAACTTTAGCTTAAGACGAGGTTCATCGAATGAAGTTGATGATATCCAAAGTTACCAACTTGACGGCCTTGATGACGGTATTCCAGGCGGAGCTGATGGTGATATCTATTGGGAAGGATGTAATAAAGTTGCAAATGATAAATATCCAGCCTGTCATATTGCCCCTTGGGGACAAGCTTTCATCGTTGATATATTGTAGCTTATTTTTAAAAGAAATTTCTTTTCGTTGGTTTTACGCAGCTAAAGCCAACGAACTTCCAGCCTTCACCTGCACGACTTCATCAAACCTCATACCCATAAAACCTTTAGGGCTTATCCAGGCAACTCTTCCAACAATAATATGGCTTCCTTTTTTTCCGGCATCTAGTGGAACTTTAATTTGTATTTTTTGACCTTTTTTAACCTGACTTCCATTGAGACGTGCCTGTAAACCACCATATGAGAGGTCAACAAGTTGAATACTTACTGGCGCGCCTGGGCCAGTAAATAAAAATGCCTTTTTTGAAACCTGAAACCGAAAGTGCGATCTTAAAATCACAGGCTCACCGGCCACCATTCGCCGAACCACTCCACTTAAATCTCTTAACTCATAATTGAGATCAAGAACTGTACAGTTAGGAATTTTATAACGATTCATTTCTTCTCTTTGAGCCGTTGTAATCTGAGAAACTAAAAATAAAATAGCTAAATCTGGATGCTCTTGCGACCAAGCATCCATTAATTCAATATGCTCATCCTCAAACTGGTCTTCCAGAAAAAGAACGCCAGAAAGTTTTCCATCTTTTAAGTATAAACGAACCTCGTCAATATGTGAGAAGATTCGCACTCGAAAAGTTTGTCGCCCTTCGAGATGGTTGACTATTTGAAATCGTTTTCTTGAAGGCTTCCCTATAATGCCTATTTGATCCATAGATTTCCCCTCATTCTTCACCGAATATATAATCCCCAAATCACAAAATAGATTCTGCAAATAAAAGGCCCACTCAAAAAGAATTTTATTGATTTTGAACTCTCACTTGTAAAGATCCTAAACATTTTTGATTAAAATATCTGCGTCTCAAAATGGTACGGACACACTTGTGGGACTCGGTGCGTCCCACAAGTGTGTCCGTACCTAGTGTCGTGAAAAGAATTACTGGCCGAGACACTAACTCAATAAATACTTAGGCTCTTCTTTTAAATAGCGATAACTTGCCAGGAGGGTAATCACAGCTGTTGTTAGTAAAATAAAAGTCAAAGAAATCAATGCAGGATAAGGGTCAAATATCCACTCACTTTCAAATAATAGACGTGAAAGCAAATAGCTAAAGACAATGCTTATAAGAACTCCTAAAGTCGCAGCGGCTGCAGCTAACAATAAATACTGATAAAGAATCTGACCACGAATCGTTGAAAAGGAAGCTCCTAAAACTTTTTCTAAACCCAGTTGCCATTTTTGTTTTTCCATTTGATGACTCACTATCGAAAATATAACCACAAATCCTGAGATCAAACACATGATAGCCATACCCTGAAGAGCTAAACTCATTTGTCGAATGATTTCAGAAAGTTTTTTGACGAGTTTTGAAACATCAATGATCGAAACATTTGGCGTGACTTTTACAATTTCTCTTTGCAAATTCAATTTTTGATCTTCTGACAGGTGAGAGACAGTTGCAATAAACGACTTTGGTGCCGCCTCTAGAACTCCTGGTTGAAACTGAACAAAAAAGTTAGGCTGAAATGAGGTCCATTTTACTGTTCGTAAATTATAAATTTGTCCTTTGACTTCAACCCCTTCAATATCAAACTTTAAAATATCTCCAATTTTTAAGTTTAATCGATCAGCAAATCTTTTTTCTAATGAAATTTTCGGTAACTCTGACGATCCTACTTGGTAGATATCCTCAATAGGCTTTCCATCATATATAGATTCTGAATCTGAAAGTTGATCTCTATAAGATAAATTAAAACCTCGATTGCGAAAGCGCGTTTCACGCTCCTCTTCACGGGTCAACCCTTGGTCCGCCCCTTCGCCTTTATCAAAAGGGCTCCCATTCACCTCTAAAAGACGAGATTGAATCATTGGTGAGACTTGGGCCATTTTTAAGTTTTGTTGGCTCAATAAAGATTGCAACGTCTCTAATTGTTCGTCTTGAATATCAAACATAAATAAACTCGGAAGACGAGATGATTCAGGAGACTCCAACTCATGACTGAGACTTGCTTCAACTTGTGGAATAAGATTCAGCAACACAGCTCCAAGCCCTAATGCTAAAAAGCTGGAAATAGAAGTCACTTGATCCCTTGAAAGGTCTCGCAGAGCCCAATAAAAACTTAAATTCTTTGAACTCCACTGAATACTTTGAATTAGTTTTAAAACTATTATCGATATAAAAAATAACACACCTATTGAAATAAAAAATGAGGCAACAAAAAGAGAACCTACAATATAAGAGTTAGCCTGCCAAAGTGAGAGCAACCAAAATAATAAAAAGCCAGGACTCCAAAATAAAACCAACTCTTTAACCATAAGTGGTTTTTCAAGAGCACCGCCTTTAAGCAACACCGAAGGGCTGACTCCACTGAGCTTTGCCAAAAATGGAAGACAAATACAAAAACTTCCTATCACACCGATAATTACACTTATCATCACTGTTTGGTAAGAGAGTTGATAACTCAGCTCCATGGGAATCAACGTTTTTGTAATACTTTGTAATAGTGGAACAATTAAAAAAGATAATACAAGAGCCCCAAAAGCACTCAATGCACCCAAAAATCCTAATTGAGTGAGGTAATAAAAAA
>JAGRAB010000340.1 GCA_020435085.1 Bdellovibrionales bacterium
TATATATATTCCCTTCCATCGCACGTAGATGCTTCCCAGGGATTCTGATGTTCAGGTGGTAGCTGCGAATTTAAAGCATTCCACTGGTCATAAGTGATCTCATGTTTTTGAACTTCCAAACCACCTAGCTCAGGTATGCTCACAAAGTCTCCATCTTGAAACGGACTTTCAGCATAGGCCGAATTTAATCCAACTGTTACAAAAAATGCTGTAGCCACTAATCCCTGCCAAAGCCAATTCCTTTGATTTTGATTTTTCATATTTTTGGTTCCTTTCACGTCAACCCATAATTTTTTCTAAAGCCATTTAACCTTTAGGAGTTACGACTACAGAAGCAAAGGCAATACCCTCAAAACGGTCTACGGCTCAAGAGTGCTAGGTGCTAAATCCATTCCATTTATCTTGGGGTCTATATCCATTTAATTCGAGTTGACAATGATAGAGTGTCACTTATGGTCTTTTTTACATTTTAGTAGGTGACAAATTTTGTTAAAAATTAGCAGGCCTACGGGCTTACGACATTGGGTGGAGTGATCCAGTTTCTTTTGATTTTCTATAACAATATCATTTTACTGGCAACTAGAGTTGGCAAAAAAATATTTTCAACAAATTTTGGAAAAAGACGAACAGCTACGAATGTGCGAAACAATACTTCAATTCATGTTCAAAGAGATCCACAACAGGTTTCAATAATGCCACTGATAGATACATTTGGGCCTCCGGTCATAGCTGGAGCCGCGAGTATAGTAGATTTTCGTTGGGAGCGAGAGTGGAGAAAAAAAGGGTCGTTAGATTTTGCGAGTGATGACGTTGCATTTGGAATCTGTTCTGATTCAGAAGTTCGATATTTTGAAAATTTGGTGGGTGATGCCTTTCCATTTATTGATCCAGACGGGGACGATATAACTTTAAAAACTCACCTTAATAAATTTGGCGCAACGGATTTACTAAACGCTCTATGATGAAGAGAATCAATGTTGAAAGCCTATCTTTGTTTTTCTATGGATTTTTCAAGATCAGCCAACATTTTTTGTAAATGTGTTGCAAACTGAAATTTAACGTCTTCGTTTACAATAGAAATTTTATCGAGGTTTCTGAAAACGATCTCTGATGGAGTTTGTGATTGCCCTTTGGCAATGAGTTCTGGCTTTTTTAGAAAATTTGATAATTCCGAAAGAGCATCAATGCCTAGAGTTTCAAAGCAATATAAAATCAGTGTGGACCATGCTCCAAGACCACCCACGCTTTTTTGTTTGAGCATGGCATTGAGATAGGAAGGCTTTAGACCAACCTTTTTAGCGGCTGTTTCTCTTGAATTTTGAGACTTTAATACTGTTCGGGCGAATTGCCTTAAAACTTCGCGAAGTTCACTTTCAGGATCTTTTCTCTCGTGCTGTTTTTTCTGTCTTTTTGCCATATTCACCCAAGAATACCCAGACCTAATAAGAATGTCTAAGTCATTGCTTGGATATATAATTTATACGCCTTCTAATAGACATAGTAAATATATCCAAGTTATAAATATAGATATATAAACAATGTCTAAAACGAGGACATGTAACGTGCCGCAGAAGAAAAAGAGAAAAAACACTGCTACTCGGCCCAAGAGGAAGTCTCAGAGTCGGTTAGACAAACAAACAGTTCAAAAAGCAGCAGCAAGTGCTTTGCTTTCCTTAACTCCATCAACGATGGCTACCATGTGCAAGGGGCTAGATCCTGATCTTGGATATGATCTTGTGTATGCAGCAGCTAATCAGACATTGAAGCATTTTGAAGGTGTCGGTCAAACAGGTGGGATTCGTCCACCCACAAAAATGAGTGTCGCCGTAAAACATGATCCAACGCTCACTCAAACTGAGATTCAGTATAGCTTTACAGAATCAAAGTTTACGATTTTTACGCCAGATGACCTTTCGGTATCAGTCAGTGCTGGAGATCGAAAAATCACAAAAGAGGAATCTTTAAGAAACAATCTTTCGGAATCTTTACCAAGTGCTCAATTAAAACTTTTTTATAATCAAGGATTACTTTTAGCAAATGGTGATGAAGAAGCCTACAGGAACAAATATTTACCTCAGCAGCTTAAGATGACCAGTGGAAGCGGCGGGAAGAAAAAAACTCAAAGGAAAAGTAAGAAGAAATAAAGTTAGGATTTTTTTGTGAGTCATTTTAATTTCAATCAGAAGCTAGGTCACTTTTTAAAAAAAGTGAGAGAGTCAAAGGATTTTACTCAAAGAGAGGTGAGTGACCACTTGGGGCTAGCGTCACCGCAGTTTGTCTCGAATATCGAGCGTGGAAAATATGCTGTACCCAAATATATTTTAAAAGAAATGGTCCTTCTTTATTCCCTGAACGAGAATGAATTTATCGAGCAATATTTGAAATGGAGTGAGAGGAGTTTAAGAATTATTTGAAAAAAAAGAAAATAAAAAAATAGTTTAAAGGTGTCTGACAATCGAACACTTTTAGTTGATCTCCCAAATTTTTTTAATTGCTGCTTTTGGATTATGTGAGCCGACAACAGACCGCCCCACAATAATATATGAAGCGCCATTCCTAATCGCACTTGCTGGGGTGTCGGAACGAAGATTATCGCTAGGATTTTCGCCAGAAATGCGGATTCCCGGTGTTACGATTGTCATATCTGAAGTAAATTTGCGTAGTGGAATCAGTTCAGCTGGCGAGGCAATAAGGCCATGGCAGCCGGACTCGCTTGCAAGCTTCGCGAGCCGTAAAACTTGATCCTCACAACTATTTTGAATTCCCACATCAACTAAGTCCTGATTCGTTAGACTTGTCACAACCGTGAGCGCCAATACCTTAAGGCCAGGGTAGGATTCGGCGGCTCGAACTGCTGCTTCCATAATATTCATTCCACCAGAAGCATGAACAGTAATCATTGAAACGCCTAGATCACCTGCAGCAACCACAGCATTTTTAACCGAATTAGGAACTTCAAAAAGTTTTAAATCGAGGAAAACCTTTTTGCCGGCCAATATCAACTCTCTAATAAAACTAGGGCCTGCGGCAGTTAACAACTGTAGCCCAACTTTATAGAACTGAATCTCACTTCCAAGTTGATTTACAACTTTTCGTGCGGATTGATCCGACGATAAATCAAGGGCTATGATGACTTTATTCACTAAGCT
>JAGRAB010000341.1 GCA_020435085.1 Bdellovibrionales bacterium
CCTTTGCCAGTAAAACAGTAGCAACGCTGGCATTTCTTGGGTCTCGATTTCTTTTTAAAGATTTTGTCCAAAGTAAATTTAAAGATAAGCTCAGTAAAATTAATGAAGGTGTCCAAAAAGAGGGAGCCTTTTACCTCTTTACTTTACGACTTGTCCCACTTTTTCCATTTTTTCTTATCAACCTTGTTATGGGGCTCACACCCATTCGAACTCTCACTTATTTTTTTGTAAGTCAAATTGGTATGCTTCCTGGCACATTTGCGTATGTGAATGCAGGAACCGCTATCAGTGAGATCTCCTCCTTGAAAGGCATTTTATCGCCAAGCTTACTTTTATCGTTTTCACTCATTGGTGTTATCCCACTCATCTCAAAATGGTTTGTGGGCTATTTAAAATCAAGACGGTATTTGAAAAAATATAAGAAGCCTAAAAGTTTTGAATACAACATGGTTGTTATTGGAGCTGGATCTGCAGGCCTTGTTTCCGCATACATCGCCTCTGCTGTAAAAGCAAAAGTAGCACTTATTGAAAAACACAAAATGGGTGGAGACTGTTTAAATACTGGCTGCGTTCCCAGTAAGGCTCTTATACGGTCCGCAAAAATTCTTAACTATATGAAACGAGCTCCGGAGTTTGGGCTTGAAGCACCACAGATTCATTTTCAATTTTCAAAAGTTATGGAGCGAGTTCAAAAAGTCATCAAAGATATTGAGCCCCATGATTCGATCGAGAGGTATACCGAACTTGGGGTTGAATGTATACAAGGTGCCGCTCAAATTCTCTCCCCCTATGAAGTCAAAGTAAATGGACGTATTTTAACAACAAAAAATATTGTCATCGCTTCAGGGGCTGGGCCTTTAATTCCTCCTCTTCCCGGGCTTCAAGATATTGACTATTTAACCAGCGATAATATTTGGAATTTAAGAGAGCTTCCTAAAAAACTCGTTGTCCTCGGCGGAGGCCCCATTGGTTGCGAACTCGCACAAAGCTTTGCTCGGTTTGGCTCGCAGGTGACTCTTATTGAAATGGCTCCAAGACTAATGATTCGTGAAGATGAAGACGTCTCAAAAATAATCTCAGAAAAATTTCAACTTGAAGGCATTCAAGTTTTGACGTCACATAAAGCCCTACGTATCGAAAAAAATGAAAAAGTTATTGTCTGTGAGTTTCAAGGAGAAGAAGTCAAAGTAGAGTTTGATCAAATTCTTTTAGCTCTCGGAAGACGAGCCAATGTGAAAGACTTTGGTCTTGAGGCACTCGATGTCGAAATTTCTCAACGAGGAACTATTGTTGCTGATGAATATTTGCGAACAACCAACTACCCTAACATCTATGTTTGCGGCGATGTTACTGGCCCGTATCAATTCACTCACACAGCTTCTCACCAAGCTTGGTTTGTTGCTGTTAATGCTCTATTTAGTCCATTTAAAAAATTCAAAGTTGATTATCGAGTTATCCCTTGGTGTACGTTCACTGATCCTGAGGTGGCTCGTGTTGGGCTTAATGAAACCGAGGCAAAAGAAAAAGGAATTGAGTTTCAAGTTACCCGCTACGGCATAGATGATCTTGATCGTGCCATTACCGAAGGCGAAGCCCATGGATTTGTTAAAGTCTTAACACCACCAGGAGGTGATAAAATCCTTGGAGTGACTATTGTTGGAGATCATGCTGGAGATATTATCGCTGAATACGTAGCTGCTATGAAACATGGTTTTGGATTAAATAAGATTTTGAGTACTATTCATATTTATCCCACACTTGCTGAAGCCAATAAATATGCCGCTGGCGTTTGGAAGAAATCAAATGCTCCTGAAAAAGCATTAAACTTTTTAAGTAAATATCACAAATGGAGGAGATCATAATATGACGTTTGGAATACTACTTGGACTGTTTGCAGGACTATTCTTAGCATTTTCTAATGGTGCCAATGACAACTTTAAAGGTGTTGCGACTCTTCTCGGGAGTAAAACCGCAACCTACAAAATCGCATTAAGCTGGGCCACATTAACAACCTTCTTAGGATCAGTGGCTGCTTTTTTTCTTGCCAATAAGTTAATGGTGAATTTTTCAGGAAAAGGTTTAGTTGAAGACTCTGTTGTTCAAATGGCTTCGTTTTCTATAGCTGTCGCCCTTGCGGCTGCGTTTACTGTTTTTCTTGCGACTAAAATTGGATTTCCCATTTCCACCACTCACGCACTTACGGGAGCTCTCGTTGGAGCTGGCTTTCTTGCATCACCGGCCGGATTAAATTTTAGCAAATTGTTTTCATCTTTCTTTTTACCACTTATAGTGAGCCCCTTTCTTGCCATTCTTGGAGCTCTTATCTTTTATCCTTGCTTAAGTTTTTTGAGAAAGCAATTTGGTGTTTCAAGGGAAACATGCCTTTGCATTGGTAACAACGTTGTTGCAGCAGCTCCTCAAGGAGCCCTTAATGGAGCCCTTTCTGCCACATTACATGTTGATACTCTCCCAGATGTAAGTATTGGCACCAAAGTCACCTGTGAAGAACGTTACATTGGTCATGTCTGGGGCTTCAATGCAAAAATTATTTTAGATATAGCACACTTTATGAGTGCCGGCCTTGTGAGCTTTGCCCGAGGCCTTAATGATACTCCAAAAATTGCCGCCATTCTTTTAATTGGTGGGGCCTTTCAACCAGCCGTTGCAATTGGAGCCACAGGTGTTGCTATTGCCATTGGGGGTATTTTATTTGTCAAACGTATTGCCGAGACCATGTCTTATCAAATTACTGAAATGAATGATGGCCAAGGCTTCACCGCAAATATTTTAACAAGCATCATTGTTATTGGTGCTTCCAAGCTGGGAATGCCTGTGTCTACGACACATGTATCTTGCGGTTCTCTTTTTGGAATCGGTGCTGTCACAAAACAAGCTCACTGGGGCTCTATTATGAAAATCGTATTGGCTTGGATTGTTACCTTGCCTTTGGCAGCCACTCTTGGCTATGTTTTCTTTTTTGCTTTAGAAGGTCGAATATGAGGGCTTTTCTTCAAAAGTTACAAGACGAAAACCTTACTCTGAACCGTATGAAAACAGATATTTTACAAGTCAATATTGGACGTCGCTGCAACCAAGCCTGCCATCATTGCCATGTAGAATCAAGCCCCAAGCGAACAGAAAATATGGATGAGAAAACCGTCGACCGAATCATTGCATTAATGAATGCCTCTAATGATATTCATACGCTCGATATTACTGGTGGGGCTCCTGAGCTAAATCCTTACTTTAAGAAACTTGTTCTTGCGGCTCGAGAAAAAAATTTAAAAATTATGGACCGCTGTAACCTCACCATTTTATTTGAACCTGACCAAGAAGAAACAGCCCATTTTTTAAAAGCCAATCAAGTGCATATTGTAGCGTCACTTCCCTGCTACTCTAAAGAGAATGTTGAAAAGCAAAGAGGCCACGATGTATTTAATAAAAGTATTGAAGCTTTAAAGCTTCTCAACTCTTTAGGTTATGGAAAAGAAGGTACCGACTTGATGCTTGATCTTGTTTACAACCCTGTTGGAGCATTTCTTCCACCAGCTCAAGCAAAATTAGAGTCTGACTATAAAAGAGAATTAAAAGAGTTTTTTGATATCGAGTTTAATCACCTCTTTACAATTACAAACATGCCTATCAAACGCTTTTTAAATGATCTCAAAAAACAAAATAAACTGGAAGAGTACATGGAGCTTTTGGCAAATAACTTTAATCCTCATGCCGCTAAAGGGGTTATGTGTCGAAACTTAATTTCTATTAGTTGGAATGGCGAAATTTTTGATTGTGATTTTAATCAAATGCTTGATTTACCTATGGGTACTGGACAAAAAAATGTTTGGGAAATCTCTTCATTTGATGAATTTTATGATAAACCAATTACTTTTGCGAACCACTGCTACGCCTGTACGGCAGGAGCAGGAAGCTCGTGTGGTGGAGCACTGATTTAAGGAGTTATTTATGGAAAATCAAAATATGGGTCTTGAAAGTGTTAAAGAGTATTACGGTAAGGTTTTACAATCGAGTCAAGATCTTCAAACCAGTGCTTGTTGCACAGCTGAAAGTATGCCTGCTTACTTACGACCCATTTTAAAAGATATTCATGATGAGGTGAAAGATAAGTTTTATGGCTGTGGCTCTCCCATCCCTCATGCCCTTGAAGGGAAAACCGTCTTAGACCTCGGAAGTGGTACTGGCCGGGATGTATTTATGCTTTCAAAGTTAGTGGGTCCGAAAGGGCGTGTGATTGGCATCGATATGACCGATGAACAAATTGCTGTTGCCCAAAAGTATGTGGATTATCATACAAAATTATTTGGATATTCAGAACCAAATGTTCAGTTCATTAAAGGCTATATTGAAGATCTCGAATCTGCTGAGATTTCATCAAATTCCATTGATGTTGTCACTTCTAACTGTGTCGTTAATTTATCACCTAACAAAAAACGAGTTTTTTCAGAAGTATTTCGAGTTTTAAAACCTGGAGGTGAGCTTTACTTCTCTGACGTTTTTGCCAACCGTCGAATTCCACAACATTTACAAAAAGATGAAGTTCTTCTAGGAGAGTGCCTTGGTGGGGCTCTTTACGTAGAAGATTTTCGAAGGATGATGTTTGAACTTGGATGCAAAGACTACCGCCTTATGTCGACTTCTAAAATTGAATTACGAAATCTCGATATTGAACAAAAAGTAGGAATGATTGATTTTTATTCGATGACGGTTCGCGCTTTTAA
>JAGRAB010000342.1 GCA_020435085.1 Bdellovibrionales bacterium
TCTATTTTTGATGGGCTAAATAATTAGATACTCTAAATACCCAATAAAAATAGACAGTTACAGGCTATCATTTTCCCCTGTGACTACGTTATTTACAAGCCTGTCTTCTTTACACTGAACTTCGGTTTCCCCACTTAATAAATACATTTTGTGATAAATTGTTCAAACCGTTAGAAGGAGTATTTTGATGAAGTTCGTGACCACAGTTTTTTTATTTTTAATGTTTGCACAAGTATCAGTTGCGGATACCTTTGAAGTCGCTGTGACGGATTCGTTAGGATATGAGTGGAGCAAAGAGGTCGGCGTTTACTCTAATGGCTGCCTTTCACCAGACGGAAGATTCTCTAAGCTATATTGTGGAATAAGAAAACCGGACTTCCGAATTTATACTGAACCTGAAACTTCTGATGCTACACGGGTATGTGAAGAGATGGGAGCCATGTTGCCCACAAAATACGAATTCATTAATTTAATTAGTAGTAGAATAACTACCTCTAATGGCGAAAAAACTATTTTTGAAACAGAAAAAAATTCCAGAGGAAATACAGTCCTTACACTTGATGGAAGAGTGGCTTTTGAACAAATTTTTGGTGATAATGATGGATTTTGGACGTCAACAGTAGGCCGAGATATTAGCAGAACTGAGGATGCAGCAGCATTTATGTATGGAAGTATTGTTGATTCAGTTCAGCGAAACAGAGAGCTTTCTGTTATCTGTATTCGTCCTAAAGCAAACAACTAAGAAAATTGCGATATATTTTAGAAAGAGCTGACCCTTAATATGGTCAGCTCTTTTAGTCTACTCTTGGGTCAACTTTTCTGTGAATTTAACTGTAGAACTCAAGCCGCGAGACACCTGTTTTATTGAAGCCTCACGAAAAAATTGATAGACCTCCACGGTTGAATAGGCCGTAAAGGACCAAAAAGTTAGGGTAATAATTAAATCAGTAATAAAACGCATAACGATCTCCTTTTTTAGTTTTCTTGAATAATTTGGTTGGCATATTGAAAAAGTAGAGTGACCTGTTTTTGGGTCATTTTCTGTAGCAAAATATTGAGCTTAAACTGGACAGGAACACTTTCAGCTCTCTTGTCCTTTGAGCTAAAATTTTTAAAACTCGATGAGCTGTAGCCATAGAGATTCAGCAACCTTTCCCTCATGGATTTTGAAACGGATTTTTGCCCATTTTCCAGCTTTGATAGATAACTGACTGAAATATTGATTTTTAAGGCTACCTGTTCGAGTCTTAAGCCCTTTTTTTGCCTTAAAAATTTAAGAATGGCCCCATCCAACGACGTGACCCGATTTTGGGTCAACCGTTGTGTAGTCGCAACCCAAGAGGCAAATCTCTTGGGGTCATTCTTAATGTTGAGCTGTTTAAGAATCTCTTGAAACTCCTCCTGAGAAAGCTCTCGCTTCCCAGATGCAACGCAATTGAGCCAGCCAAGGCTTCGCCCAATCTTCTTGGAAACTTCTCGGTAGCCGAGCGCATTTCGCTTCATTATGTTCACTAAAATGACTCCGTAGTTATTCATGTTGATACTCCTTTACACCGTGGTTATTGGTTTTTATTTTGGGATTTGAATTTGAGGGAAAACTTGAACTGAACAGGCGGGAGAAATTGACCTCTTGTTCAGGAATAGTGAACAAAAGGAAAATTTTCTGGAATGAAGTTGAGAAGTCAGGGAAAAGTCAGGGAAATTAAATTATGCTGACGTATGACTACTTATGTTTAAGAAGATCGGCTTGAACGCCTTGAATGATTTTAAATACTTAGAATTTTTATTTTTTTAGGACTTTTTGAGAAACTACTTGCGAAAATTGGTCGGACCGACAGGATTTGAACCTGCGACCCCAACCACCCCAAGGTTGTGCGCTACCAGGCTGCGCCACGGTCCGATCTGGTAATATTCAAATTGCAAAAGCCGGATTGCCACGGTCCGACTCTGGTTAATACTTACTTCTCTGGATACTACAAAATAAGGGCTATGAAAAGAGAGATTTCACTCTTCGAATATCAGTAATGAGACGGCTCATTTGTTGAATCACATCTTCAACTGTCTCAGTCACTTCCGTCACTTCACCGATTTTAAGACCATTTTTCTTTAA
>JAGRAB010000343.1 GCA_020435085.1 Bdellovibrionales bacterium
TGGGGGTTGGAGTTGAGCTCTGCGGCTAACTGATCTGATTTAAAATAGCTTGAGCCACCAATCTCTAGACGTAAAAAAAGACTGACTAAAGGAGAGATGAGGGTGCTGAAAAAATGTGCTTGCAGAGAGTTTTGCTTTTTCTTTGCTCCCAAAATAATTCTTAAGCCTGAATCAAGAAGTTGGCAAATAGAGAGCGCGAAATCTAAAAATGCAGCAGCGACTGTGAGGCCGACAATATCTTGTCTTTTAATTGTTGCGACTTGATAGGCCAAAATGGCATTCAGCTCTTCAGGCTCAAAAAGATCAATGAGTCCTTGTGTCAAAAGGATTTGTGCTGAACGTGGTGACCGTCCTAGGGCTAAAGCTTGCGGAGCGGAATTTTGAAGAATCTTTATTTGCGGCATTGGAATGCGAGCTCGTTGTACTAATGTATGAACCATTTCATTAATGCCCCATGGGTCTTTTCCTTCTAAAACTTTACCAGAGAAAAATAGTTTTAATCGAAGGTCTGGGTAAAGGAAAATCAGTGAATTGATCGTAAGAGCAAGGGCAACTCCCCACAAAAGCCCCTCTCGCCCAGCAAGGGATTGCCCAATGATGACGATAAGGATCATGAGGCTTGTTAAAAATGTCCAGGTCCGTGTTGCACTTGTCATATTAAATGGTTTTTATACTAAATTATTGTTTCAAAGAGTAGATTAATGCCACTTTTAAAGAAGCACAAGAGAAAGCCTTGCCCAGACATATTGCTGGAAGATTTGAAGCGACTCATCATTGTTTTGATGAAGAGAGCCAACCCCCTTTTCTTGATATATACTGATTTTTAGTTTTTAGATTCCAAGGAAGGGAGAATTTCGTGGAAGTCGATATTTTAGCTTTGAATGAAGCTATTAAATTAGAAAGTCAGTTTGTTGATAAGGCACTGAAAGAAGTGAGCAAAGTTGTTGTTGGGCAAACAGAAATGCTTGAGGGGATCCTCATGGGGTTATTGACGGGGGGGCACGTTTTACTCGAAGGTGTTCCGGGTCTTGCTAAGACACTGACCATTTCGTCGGTTTCACAAGCTATCTCATTAGAGTTTCAAAGGGTTCAATTTACTCCAGATCTTCTTCCAACAGATCTCATTGGAACAATGATATTTAATCCTAAATCAGGAGAGTTTGCTCCTAAAAAAGGTCCCATATTCACAAATATTGTTTTAGCTGACGAAATCAATCGAGCTCCAGCAAAAGTACAAAGTGCTTTGTTAGAAGCAATGGCCGAAAAACAAGTCACTATTGGCGATCAAACCTACAAGCTTGAAAGGCCTTTTTTAGTTTTAGCGACACAAAACCCTTTAGAGCAAGAGGGCACTTATCCATTGCCAGAAGCACAGATGGATCGGTTCATGTTTAAAATTGTGGTGACATATCCTAAAAAATCAGAAGAGCTCGAAATTTTAAACAAAATGGCAACTGATAAAGTGCCAGTGATTGAGCGGGTGATACAAAGAGAAGAATTGATGCGAGCGAAAGAGCGTGTCGATATGATCTATATTGATGAGAAGGTAAAAAATTATATTGTTGAAATTGTTATGGCCTCTCGGCAGCCGAGTGAATATGGACTCACTCATATTGAAAACCTTCTTTCTGTGGGAGGGTCGCCACGGGCGACTATTAGTCTCACTCGAGCCGCTAAAGCACATGCTTTTTTAAGAGGGCGAGGTTACGTCACGGCTGAAGATGTAAAAGCCATTGCTTATAATGTTCTTCGTCATCGCTTAATTCTCACTTATGAGGCAGAAGCTGAAAATATAGGAAGTGAAGAGGTCATCAAAGAAATTCTTAACCATGTTGAGGTCCCTTGATTTGAGTTTACCTCCAGAAATACTCAAAAAAGTAAAACTCCTTGAGTTATCAACACGAAAAATGGTGAACAATTTGTTTGCGGGAGAGTATCATTCTGCCTTTCGTGGTCAGGGGATGACTTTTTCTGAGTTTCGAGAATATGTGCCTGGAGATGATGTAAGAGCTATTTCTTGGCCAGTCACGGCTCGAACCGGAAAACCTTATATTAAAAAATTTGATGAAGAACGAGAGATGACATTACTCCTTGCTGTCGATGTGAGTGGTTCTGCTGATTTTGGAACCAATCAGTGGTTCAAAGGGGAGGTCATGACTCACTTAGCGGCTTTGCTTGGGTATTCAGCGGCGAAAAACAAAGACCCTGTAGGGTTATTATTATTTTCTAATCAAATTGAGCACTATGTGCCCCCTAAAAAAGGGCGTGGGCAAATTCATCGCATTATTCGAGATCTTCTTTTTTTTCAGCCAAAATCCAAAGGAACAAATATTGCGGCTGCCATTGAACATCTGCAAAGAACTTTGAAAAAAAGAACAAATATTTTTATTTGTTCTGACTTTATGGATGAGGACTTTGATTTACCTCTCAAAATGGTAGGAAGAAAACATGATACGGTGGCTGTGGTTGTGAGTGACCCTGCTGAATTGGAAATTCCTAACTTAGGAGTTGTCGATTTTGAAGATGCAGAAACGGGTGAAATTCTCACTGTGGATACATCTTCCAATTCTTTTCGAAAAGAATATAAAAAAATTATGCAGGAAAAACGTGAAAAAAGGGAGCAGCAATTAAGACGAGCCCAAGTGGATCGTATTGATGTCAGTACTCATGAAGACATTGCCGGCCCATTAGTGCAGTTTTTTCGAAGGAGAAATAGAAAATGAGTGATTCCGATCGTTCGGATAAGAGCGTGAAAGATGCGGAACCTCAAGTGAGTGAAGCACCGGCATTGCCACCATGGCAGTGCCAATTGCAGGCTTTAGATCAAGCAGGGGCTCCTCCTCTTGAAAAACTTTATGTTGGAGATAAATACTTACTCCATTGCCATGGACCATTTGTAGAGGGAACATCAAAAGATTGGCATTTAGCAGCTATTGATGAAGTGAATTCCTATAAAGTAAAAATTTTAGAATATAGAACTGTTGAAAATCAAAAATTTTGGGCGGTTGTTACCAGTTATAAACCTGGAGACTTTTCTTTAGATCAGTTTACGTGGACAAATAATTCTATAAAAGTTCCTTTAGGCGGAGGGACTCAAACGATTTATTCGGCCTTAGCGGAGAGGCCGCAAGAACAGGTGAATAATCCTGAAAGCCAAAAAATGATTTTATTTGGGCCTTTTGCTCTCTCTATGCCACTTTGGTATTGGCTTTTGTGGGTAGCCCTTTTTGTTGGTCTTCTTGGAGCGGTTTACCGTGGGGTTTCGAAGCGATTAAAAAGAAAAAAAATTCTTGAAGACCTTGCGAGACAATCAACAGCTCTTACACCTTATAATCAGTTTCAAAAAGAACTTCGAGTTCACATGCGAAAGTTTTCAACAGAAAGCATACAGCTCTCACCAAGATCAGACTACTTAAATGCTCTTGATGACTCTTTTCGAATGTATTTATTGCGAGAGTTACTCGTGCCAGCAAAGGACTGGAGTTCGAGTGCGGTCATGCGAGAAATTAAAAATCGACATAAAAGAGTGTATCGAACCGTTGGGCCTCAAGTGCGAAAAGTTCTTATTGAGTTTGACCGTGCTAAAAAAGATCTTGCAACAGTATCTTTACAAGATTGTGAACAGATGCGTGAAATGAGTCGTCGAGTTGTGGATCGAGTTTATAAAATGAAGAGACTTGAAAAATGATCACTTGGCATAGCCCTTGGGCATTTTTATTATTTATTCCCCTTGTACTTATTGTCGCGTGGGTGATTTACAATCGAAAGCAAAGATTGCCATCGATTCTATTCAGTGGATTATCAGACTTAAGAAGAACACCGCGATCTTTACGATCTCGGCTGACAGTCATCCCATTTTTAATTAAACTTCTTGCATTATCATTGGCTATTATTGCATTGGCGAGACCTCAGCGAGCAGATACAAAAATTAAAAAGAATGTTGAGGGGATTGATATTGTTATCGCTCTTGATATTTCTGATTCCATGCTCATAGAAGATATGACTCCAGAAAACCGATTGGAATCTTCAAAGGAGACAATTAAAAAATTTGTTGAAGGGCGAGTGTCTGACCGTATTGGGCTCGTTGTTTTTTCAGGAGAGTCATACACAAGAGTTCCATTGACCTTAGATTATCCGTTGTATTTACAATCACTA
>JAGRAB010000344.1 GCA_020435085.1 Bdellovibrionales bacterium
TTGAGTCTTACTTCCCTCTTCAAAGTCGGGCTCCTGCCCTCTCCTGCATTTGCAAAATGCAAAACACATCACGTTTGCAGGAGCTTTGAAGAGGGAAGTAAGACTCAAAGTTTAGCCAAATAAAAATATTCTGAGTATAAAGGGATTATTTTTTTCTGATCGCCGTTGGCTTATCGGAAGATGCGGGAAGACGCGACTTTTTAACATCCATGGTTTCAATGGATGTTAGCTTTTGCTGAAGCGATTCAATTTTTTTCGTGTCTGTTTCCAGCTCAATGGCTTTTCTGTAGAGAAGCACTGCTTTTTCAATAAGTTCTTTTTGCGTGTATGCATCTGCTAAATGCTCAACAATGACACTTTCAGAAGAGTTTGCTTTATAAGCCGCTTCTAAATATTTCACAGCACTTTCAAGGTCGCCCCGTTTAAAGAGAATCCATCCCATCGTATCAAGGATGTACCCATCTTTCGGTTTTACGGCAAGAGCGCGTCTCGCAAGAGTTTCGGCAGCCTCAAGATGAATGTTTTCTTCAGCGTAAGTATATGCAAGATAGTTCATTGCTTGAATGTTGTTTTCATCAATTTCTAAAACTTATTTCATGTTTTCAATGGTTTCTTCCTTTTCACCAAGACGATCATGCATGGATCCTAAGAAAAACCTCAATTGAGCATGAGACGGAAAGCGTGCCACTGCTGCATTTAACATTTTAACAGCTTGTGAATACTCTTTTAGCTCATCCAGGAGTGCGGCATAAAAAGCGTAAAACTGTGGAATATCATCTCTATAGCCAATCGCTTCTTTGACCATTTCGGCCGCCGGTTGGCTCCCGCTCTTCTTTTTAACAATATTGGCAGCAAGAATAACTGCCTCTGGATAATATGGACTTGAAGATGGAACTCTTTTAAAGTTTTTTACAGCTTCATCGTCTTCTTTGAGCTCTTCATAAACGGCACCAAGATAGTATCGGATCTTATCCGACTCTGGAGCTTCGACCATAATATCTTCTAGGCGAATTGCCGCTTCTTGATACCTTTTTTGCTCGATCATTATCAAAGCCATTTGTAATTTCACATTTAAATTAGATCGTTCATATCCCTCGATGATTTCTAGCTGAGAAAAAGCTTCATCATATTTTTGATCTTCCAAATAAGTTCGACTTAATTGCTTTGCAACCTCTTTGTTAGGCCCAAATTTTTCTTGATATGACTCTAAAAGTTTCACACTTTTTTTCTTTTGTCCCTCTGTTTCATAAAGCGTTGCTAATGCCAGAACGGCTTCTGAAAATGATGGATCTATTTGAATCGCTTTTAAATAAGCTTTTTTTGCATATTCTGCGGAGTCTTTTTGATTCTTCTCTAAATGAATTCGCCCAACATAATACCAAGCTTTTTGCGGCTCTTTATATTTCTTATTTTCAGCGAGGGCTTTAAAATAAACAATGGCATCTGAAAGTTGATTTTTTTCAGCTAAGATCGCTCCAATAAATATGGGGGCATCTGTGTTATCAGGACTTTGTTTTAAAATTAATTTATACTGTTTTAAGGCCATATCATACATCTTCAATGACGAATACAGCCCACCCAATAACATCTTTGCATCAATATTTTCAGGCTCCGCCTCAACCGCAGCCTCTGTTTGTTCAATAGCTTCACTCAACAAACCTTGACGAATGTACTCTGCCGCCAAACGCATGCGAACCATCGCTGACGCCGGATCATAAACTAATGTCAGCTTAAACTCTTCAATCGCTTTTTCTGATCGCCCTTCAAGACTATAGGCTTCACCCATTGTGAAATGATAATCTGCCTGGCTTCTCATATAAACAGTATCTACAATAGGACCGTTTTCATCTTGGATTTCTGGAGGGGTCATCGACTGAGGAGCTGGGTTCATATTACTCAACGCCGAGTTCTTATAAAATGCCGATTCAATTCGTGAAAGGGATGAACATGCCAATACGTTGGCAGCAACCCATACAAGTAACAATCCTTTGAAACCGCCTCTCATAGAGGCTTTGAACGATATTCTATCCATGAATAATTCATCGGTATTTTAGATCATGGCCTTAATGAAAAAGTGACGAATCACTCTTCTACTTTTGATTCTAGTTATTGGTCTTGTCTTAGGGGCTGTTGAAAATTCATCATTGCTACTACGAGTTCTTAATCTCTCATAATTTTGAGTTATGCTCGCTCAGACGATGGATGACAATGACATCGTCCCCATTTTGAAAGCTGACAGAACGGGAACTCACCCGTGCCTCTAGCTGGTCAAAAGTCCATTCAGCAAGTGATCCTTTTGCAAGGGCTGCATCGGGCCCTAAAGAGACAAGGACAAGGTGGGACCATTGACCCTCAGACTTTTCAATAAAACGATATCGAAAAGGATTTCCCCAAGGGTCTTGGCCAATTTTCCCTTCCGAGCCAAATGGTAAAAGTTTCTTTTCTGAGCTTACCGAAGCTGGTGCCCGCAATTCTGACCGATTCACATTTTGATTTTGAATTTTTTCTGGACTGAGACTTAAGAGCTGAGATGAAATATTTTCAGCCATTCTCACAGCTCTCTCAGACGGTGATTGCGAATCACTCTTGCCCAAAATAATAGCAACCATACTGGCCATAAGGGCAATAACTCCTAACACAAGAGCAAGATCTGATGTCTTAAATTGCTGTTTTTCCATTGCTTTTTAAAAACTTTCTTATTTTAATGCGACTTCTACCTGAAGGCTCTTCGGTTATTTGCGTTAAGACCTTTAGTGGTGGCTCACCCTATTTCATTAACCTTTCGACTCTTTGCATTGGTCTTTTCTAAAGCACCTATTTGGGCGGCGTGTCTTAACCTTTGAAATTATTGGTGAAGATAAAGGCAGGTGCTTGACAATATGTGACGCAGAGAACTAAGGTCCACCCATTGATACGGTAAGTCTTTATCGAGTAAATGTACGATTGGCGGTAAAGATGTGCTGGGTGCTTATTGATTAAACAAAACTGGAAAAACAACAGGCCCAGACGTTTCAATAGCAATAATGAAATGGGGAGTAACAATCCAGAGGGAGGCATTCTGGTGAATCAAGAAGTAATGGCAAATAAGTCCAACAACAGAACTAAAATTATCAAGCGATATCAAAACCGAAAGCTCTACGACACTCAGCAAAGCTGTTACGTCACACTCGACGACATTGCGAAAATGATTCGCTCTAGTGAAGAAGTTATGGTTATTGATAATAAAACAAAAAACGACATTACTGCTGCAACTTTGACACAAATTATCTTTGAAGCCGAAAAGAAAGCCTCTCAATATGCTCCTCTTTTTACACTTCGTGAGATCATTCAAAATGGCAATGGCAGCATTTCTAGCTACCTTGCTAAGCTTGGTGCCTTTCCAAAAGATTATGCTGAAAAACAACAACCTCAAGTGGCTCCAGAAATCTTTGCTGATAAAGTAGAAATGACAAAGCCCTCTGTGGATGATGTAAAGCAAACCCTTGAAGAGCGCGTTGCAAATGCTGCAAACACAGTAAATAACGAATCTACAAATGATAATTACTCAAATGATTTACCTGACCTACCAAATAACAACAAAATTTTTGGTACAAATAACTAATCATTGAATTCTGATTATTGATAACTTTAAAAAACCTCAGTTCGACCGGCTGAGGTTTTTTTGTGTCTAACGAGTCTCAAAAACTGTTGAAACTGCCCCCCTTAATTGCGGACGATCTTGCCTCTCCGTCCTCTAAACATCTTGATTGATTG
>JAGRAB010000345.1 GCA_020435085.1 Bdellovibrionales bacterium
AAAAATGATTCTTTTTAAAAGAGGGAAAGAGTTTTCTGACCAAGGCGTTGATGCTCCAGAGGAAATTAAAGATGAAGAAACTGGAGAACCTATGGAAATGGATGTTATTGAAGCAAAATACTTTAAATTTTTAAATAAGTAGGTTGAATGGATTATAGTTTTTTTGATTCTTTAATTGATGCGGTCTTTGTTGTCGATGAACAACGACGTATTAAGTATTGTAACGAGTCTGCGGCGACAATGTGTCAGTCGTCAGTGCGTCGTTTAACAAAAGGTGAAGGAGTTGAAATCTATAATATTTTAAAAATCTCTGAAGAAAAATCATTTGTTAATGAAAAAGGTGAATGGGGAAAGACAGAACCAGCACCTTGGGTAGAGGTTGACCTCCAGCTCTCCAAGGGTGATTTTAATGGTAAAGTCCAAGTTGCTATACAACCGTTCACTCAGCCAAATGGTGAGTCTCGTTGGGTTATTACATTTCATGATGTGACCCTAGAGGAAAATCTGCATCAAAAATATCAAGGGGAATTAGAGCAAAAAGAAGAAATGATTCATGAGCTTCAAGAGGCCCGTGGAAAACTAGAAAAATACTCTAAAAATTTGGAGCAAATGGTTGAAGAACGAACAGAAGAAGTTCGTAAAGCCAATACAATGCTAAAGGCGATTATGGATAGCCTTGGTCAGGGCTTTCTTGTTTTTGATGAAAAAGGGCGATGTGGAGAGATTTATACCAAGGCCTGCTTAGATGTACTTGAAAATGATCCTCATGGTAAAAATATTCAAGACGTTTTAAGGCTAAAAGATTCAGATCAACAGCAATTTGAAAACTGGAGTACGGCAACATTTTCTCAGGCATTACCATTTAGCTCAATGAAAGAACTTGCTCCATCTATGTATCAGCACTCACAAAATAAGTTTATCACACTAGATTATTTTCCAATTTTTAATGCAGAAGAGAGTTTGACAAACATTGTTCTTGTTGCCACAGATAAAACGGCTGAGCATGAGGCCAACATAGCTCTCGAAAAAGAACGAGCATTTGCAAAAATGGTTATTAAGTTGATTAAAAATCGAACTCAATTTTCAGATTTTTTAAATAGTGCGAAGAAAACCATTAATTCAATTATTGAAATCGTTGCAAATAATAGCTCTCAGTTGGATTTTGATTATATGTTTCGCCTTCTTCATACTTTAGAGGGGGAATCTGGGGCATTTAGTGCCAGTATGATTCGTGATGCTTCAAGAAACTGCCAAACATATATTGAGCCTTATCGAAATCAGGAAAAAGAATTTGATTTTTCTTCGCGAAGAGATTTATTGGCTGAATTAAAATCCTTAGAGGTGAGCTATGAGGAGTTTTTGATAGAAAATCAAGAAGTCTTCTCTGTTGTTTTGTTTGAAAAGGGTGAAGTGACAGAAGTGCCAATGAGTGAGCTTTTACAATTTGCTCAAAGACTCGAGAAAGAAAATGTATCTCAGGATTTACAGAAAAATTTTAAGGATCGATTTTTAAGACAAGATTTTGAAAAAATGCTGTATCACTACAATGATGTGGCTCAGCAAGTAGCTAAGAAGCAAGATAAAGAACTTATGGCCGTTAAGTTTAGAAACGATGGCGTTAAAATTTATCCAGAATATTATAAGAATTTCTTTGCAAGTCTTGTCCATGCTTTTAGAAATGCTGTTGACCATGGTTTAGAAAGTCCTGACGAGCGGCAAGCTGAGGGAAAAAGAAGAGAAGGTCAAATTGAAGTTCACTCAAAGTACATTCAAAAAGGAAATCAGCCTTGGATTGAAATTCGCATTCGCGACGATGGTCGAGGAATTTCAGCAGAGACTATTCGAAAAAAGCTAGCAGGATCAAAAAATAATAAAGATTTCTCTCAAGCCTCAGATCATGAGGTGATCCAACAAATTTTTAACCCTGGCTTTACAAGTCGAGATGAAGTGACAGAATTTTCTGGTCGAGGTGTGGGAATGGATGCCATTAGGGCTGAGGTATTAAAGTTAGGTGGTCATATTGAGGTGTTTACAGAGGTCGGTACTGGAACTGAGATTGTTATTGAGATTCCTGAAATTTCAAGTGAAAATATATATGACTTGAGTGCGTAGGAGATAAGAATGTTCCCAAAAGATACACATATATTAGTTGTGGACGACTCTTTAAATATCCGACGGCTTGTTATTGATAGTTTAAATCGACTTGGTTTTACTAAGATTTGTGCTGCCGAGGATGCTAACGAAGCCTTTAGTAGGTTGAAGCAAAATAAAGATGCCCAACCAGTCACTTTGATCTTATCAGATTTAAATATGCCGGGACCCAGTGGTTTAGATTTTTTAAAACAAGTACGCTCTTCAGAAGATTTTAAAAAAATTCCTTTCATTCTTGTAACTACAGAAAGCGAAAAAGGGTCTGTTATTGAGGCGGCGATTGCTGGAGTGAGTGGTTATATTGTTAAACCATTCAACATTGAAACACTGACCAAACGTCTTAAAGAAGCCTGGACGAAACATAATTCATAGGTACGGACATACTTGTGGGACTCATTGCATCACTTATATGATGCATAAACTGGCCCCCTTAATTGCGG
>JAGRAB010000346.1 GCA_020435085.1 Bdellovibrionales bacterium
CACTACACAAAATCTTTGCGCATTTGTCGCCCGATTCCGTAATATTCAAAACCTGCTTCTGAAATCATTTTAGGATCAAAAATATTTCGGCCATCAAAAATCAATGGGCTATTCATGGAAGATTTTAAATCACTCAAGTTAGGAGTTTTAAACTCAGTCCACTCCGTCACAATTAATAGAGCATCGGCATTTTTGGCAGCGTCCATTGCAGTTTCACAAACTTTAAAAGGTGTTTTGCAAGACTTCACGGCATTTTCAGACGCCACTGGGTCATAAGCTTGAACTTGAGCTCCTTTAGCCACTAAGTCTTCAATCAACTTTAAAGATGGAGCTCTTCGAACATCATCAGTTCTCGGTTTAAAAGCAAGACCCCAAAGTCCAATTGTTTTTCCTTTTAAAGAACCCAAGCGATTGATAAGTCGATTGGCAAGTATGGTTTTTTGTCTTTCATTGACCTCATCAGCTGCTTTTAAAAGCAAAAGGTCTAAATCCTGCTGTTTTCCAATATGCATAAGGGCGCGAACATCTTTTGGAAAGCAGCTGCCTCCATAGCCAATGCCTGGATAGAAAAAAGCAGGGTTGATGCGATTATCTGAAGTGAACCCCTCTCGCACTTTATCAATATCAGCCCCTAATTGGTCCGAGAGAAGTGCGAGTTCATTAATAAAGCTAATTTTTAAAGCTAAAAAAGCATTGGCTGCATATTTTGTCATTTCTGCCGAGGTATTATCCATAAATAAAATAGGATGATTATTCTTTAAAAAAGGCTCATAGAGATGAGTCATTATTTTTTTAGCCTCTTCCGTTTGATGGCCGATGACAACCCGGTCAGGTTTAAGAAAATCTTCAAGGGCAGCCCCTTGTCTTAAAAACTCTGGGTTATTGATAATTTCTAGTTTCACAGAGGCATTTTCATTGCAAAACGCTTGAGCTTTACGAGCCGTTCCGATGGGAACAGTGCTTTTAAGAACGACATATTTAGGGGATTGGGCACTTTTGCAAACTTCCTCTAAGACATTAAAGGTAAAAGACATATCAGCACTGCCATCGGGAAGCTCCGGTGTACCAACAGCAATAAAAATGACATCAGAGTGAGTTACGGCCTCAGAGACATGAGGAAGGAACTTCATTCTTTTTAAGTTGAGCTTGAAAAGGTCCTCAAGGCCAGGTTCATAAAAGGGGACCTGGCCCTTTTGAAGGCGAGCCAGTTTTTCTGGATCAGAGTCGACACAAAACAGCTGATGCCCAGCGTCAGCAAAGCAAACGCTGGCAACGAGACCTACATAACCGGTACCAATGACTCCAATTTTCATGCTCTACTCCAATTGCGAAAGATACAATAGACTGATAGTAATGTTTCAATCATTTAGTCAATCATGCAACAATAAATAAGAATGAAAAATCTATTAAAAAACGAATTATTTATCAAAGTGAGCAAATTTGTCGTAGCAGCGGCATTGATTGGTTGGATGCTAAAAAAAGGCCTGATTGACTTAAGTGTTCTTTCTTTGATGGCAACCCCATTTTATATAGCTATTGCTTTGGTTTTCAGCTTTTTAAATTTGGCCATTGCCAATTGGCGATGGACTCTTCTTTTACAAGCAAGAGGTTTTTCAGTTCCATTTTCAAAGACAATGCCATTAACACTGATTGCTGATTTTTTTAACTTTGCTCTTCCTGGAGCTATTGGAGGGGATGTCGTTAAGGCGTACTATATTGCACAAGACCATTCGCAGCGAAAAACGGAAGCGGTGACCTCAGTGATTGTTGATCGAGTGATTGGACTTTATGGAATGGTCGTTATGGCACTCGGAACAATTGTTTGGAATATAGGTTTTGTCATAAGTAACCCTAAGTTGGGATTTGTTTCATTAATGGTTCTTGGTTTGTTTTCAATAATGACATTGTTTTTTGCAGGGGGCTTGTCACAACGGTTTCGTTTGTTTTTGCGGTTTGACTCGTTGTTGCCAAAAATTCCAGGTGGAAATTTGGGTCTTAAATTTTACGATGCATTTCAAGGGTATCGTTCTCATCCAAAGCTCATCTTAGTAGCCATTGGGCTAAGCCTCTTTGCCCAATTATTAGCAATAGTATTTATGATGTTTGTTGGCCATGCCATTGGTGAAAATAACTTGGGAATAGACGTTTTTCTTTTTGCTGTTCCTTTAGGCTTTATTTTGTCTGCAGTTCCTATTTCTCCAGGAGGCATAGGCGTTGGACAATATGCTTTCTTAGCACTGTTTAGGATGTATTCAGGAACGCCAACCAATTTGGGGCAAACAGCAATTACCGCTTTTCAAATTTCACTGTTTGCCTGGGGTATCGTGGGCGGTCTTCTTTATTTAAAAAAGAAGAAACCTAATTTTGAGGAAGTTTCAGTATGAGTGAAGATCGTTCGAAAATGCTAGCAATGACCATTCAAAAACTTCATGCGCGTGGAGCAAAAAGTAATATTCAGAATATTTTAGAAAAAGCCCATGCTGCCGATATTGCAGAAATGTTGGCTTGGTTGACCCCTGAAGATCGTTACCAAATATTTACAATGATTGAAAATGAAGATGACCGCTCAGAAGTCATGTCTCACATGGATGAAGATATTCAACGAGAATTAGTTTCTATCCTTAGTAAAGAGGATGTTCTCAAGCTAGTGACTAATATGGAGCGAGATGATGCTGCTGATTTATTAGGACTTATTCCTGAAAACGAGGCGGATGAAATTTTATCTTCAATGGTCAAAGAAGATTCTCAAGAAGTAGCAGGTCTCATGGGATATCCTGAAGACTCTGCAGGGGGCTTAATGAGCTCTGATTATTTGGCACTTCAAAAATCTTTGACAGTCGGACAAGTGATTGATCGGATTCAACAAGAAGGTGATGAAGGAAAAGTTTCGTTTTATGTCTATGTTGTCAATGAAAATAATCAATTGATTGGTGTAAGCAGTTTAAAGCAATTACTGTTATCAAAACGCAATGATGTTCTAGGAACGATCATGTTTACTGAAGTGATCTCGGTAGATGTGACAGCTCATCAAGAAGATGTTGCAAAAATGGTAGAGAAATATGACTTTCTGTCACTTCCAGTTGTCACAGGCAATAATGAATTAGTGGGAGTTATTACAGTCGATGATGTGATTGATGTCATTCGTGAGGAAGCAGAAGAAGATCTTTTGGCAATGGGGCGAGCGGGGCTTGGCCTTAATGTCACCACTCGCGAGCATTTTTTGGCGCGATTGCCGTGGCTGCTATTTGCCTACGCGACGGGGATTGCTTGCTTTGCCATTGTTTATCTTTTTGAGTCTCTCTCAGAGAGTTCTGTTGAATTTAAGGTGTTGTGGTTGGCGGCAGCTTTTGTTCCAATGCTTCTTTCAATGAGTGCCACGACGGGTTCACAATCCGCAACAGTTTTTGTTGGGTATCTTCGCGCGGGAGGCTTTGATCTCAGTAAAGCTAAAAAGCAATGGGGAAAAGAAGCTTGGATCGGTCTTATCTTTTCAATCCTTTTTGGTTCTTTGACTTTTTTTGTCAGTTTATTTTTTAATACTCCAAATGCATTAGGGATTTTATTTTCATTGACGTTAGCCTTTCAAATTGTCATTGCCATGATTATTGGCAGCACGATTCCTGTTTTAATGGATCGTTTTGATATTGATCCAACAGTGGCTTCTGTTCCTGTCTTTACCTCTTTGGCCGATGTGACAGCGATTGCTATTTTATTTACCCTTCTTCACAACTGGTAACTATGAACAGTGTTTCAGATCGTCTTATTATTTTAAGAGCTATTAAGCATTCTGAGGCCGACTTGATTCTTCATACACTTTCGGCTCAACATGGGCGTCTCAACTTGATTGCAAAAGGGGCCCTTAAGAGTAAAAAGCGATTTGTTGGTGGTGTTTTGGAGCCAACACATTTTATTGAAGCACAGATTAAAAAGAAAAATGACTTTGGTAATGGGACCTTACACTTTTTAGAAGACGCCCAATTGTTAAAGGGATTTGAAGGTTTACGACAAGATTATGATCGCTTGACACTTGCTTTTCATTTTTTAGACCTTATTACAAAGGTTCTTCAAGAAGAAGATCCTGAGAGTAAAAAAATGTTTGATTTGGTGGGGAACGCGCTTCAAGCGTTGGAGTCTTCTCATCGGCCTGACCTTTTGCGGTTACTTTTTGAAGGAAAACTTTTACTTGTTCAGGGAGTAATTCCCTCAGATCTTCCAAAGTCAGATCTATTTCGACTCTCTTTACAAGATCATGAGAAATCCCAGATTTCCATGAATGAACTCTCACAGCTACGAGGGCATATTCAATATGCTTTGAAAAGTTATCTTTAAAGTTGCCGTAAGTTCCACAAAATTAAAAGTTGATCTAGTTCTTTTGAATCTGAACCTGATATTTCTTTATGTGCATCTAGGCAGGACCGATTAAGAGTCTCTTCATTTTTTGTAGAGTTCAAAGCATAATTCCTAGCACAAGTAACAGCAAGTTTTTGAGAAAGGGCTCCTCCACATTTGACAAGAATAACGTCTTTGAGTTCGTTTTCTAATATTTTATTTCTCTCAGCAAGTCGACGTGTGTATTGGGCTTTAAAGACGAGAGAATCACTTTCTTTTTCTATTAAATCTTGAGTCGCCCAAATGGCTTTGTCGATATTTTTAATATGACAGGAGCGACGTAAAATTTTGGCAACCTCATCAGGATTTAGATTTGGGAATTGTCGAAAAATTTCATTAGAAACTCTTGAGACATATGGGGCCGCAAAAGAGGTGCCCTTAATGATTTCATTTAAATGATTGGTTTCAACAGGGGCGGCGACATCAACAAAATCCAATCCAAAGTTAGAGTAACTGGCAATAAAATAATCATTAGCATTGGGAATTTCAAATTTATCAATATTTAAAGCAGCAACTTTTATAAGATTTTTCTCAATAAAAATTTGAGGAATTTGTTGTGATTGTTCTTTAAGCCCTATTCCAGCATTGGCGGGATTAAAACCAGAAGCATTTCCATTTCCGGCAGCTGCAATAAAAAGGACTCCAGGGTAACTTTGAATCACGTTCTCAATGATAGAAACATTGACCTTAAATTTGGCAATTGTTTTTTCTCTTTCTTTTCTGGCTTTTTCCATGGCCTCTTCTTTTCCTTGCCAGGCAGGTCCACCCTCAAAGGGTTTGGGTTTAGGAAGAGTAAAGCTCATATTCACAATTCTGGAGTCAGTGAGATTACCATCGAGAGCTTGAAGAAACTCATGATTACCAAATTCAGGCCCAGGGGAATATAAGAGACGACAAGGTTGTACAGAGTTTTTACAAGCAATCCAGTGAACACTTGTTCCATGCCAATGATTGTCGTCACCAGGGTCGTATTCAAGCACTAGAATATTTCCCCAAGACGCGAAAGAACAAAATAATAAGGATATAGCGATGAAAGATCTCATGGAGCGAAAATATCTG
>JAGRAB010000347.1 GCA_020435085.1 Bdellovibrionales bacterium
CAATGGAGCAGGAAAAACTTCTATTATTTCAGTGATTGTTTCTTTAGAAGAGCCCTCAAAAGGGCAAGTTCGAGTTTTTGGTCATGATATTGTAAAAGAATTTCGAAAAGCAAAATCGCTCACAGGTTTGGTGCCTCAAGAATTAGTCAACCATGGATATTTTAATATTGAAGAAGTTTTGCATTTTTATTCGGGCTACTTTGGAATTAGAAAGAATAAAGAAAGAATTGATTATTTACTCCACCGACTTTCTCTCTACGAGCATCGTCATAAAAAAGTAAAACAACTCAGTGGTGGAATGAAAAGGCGACTTCTCATTGCAAAATCTTTAGTACACTCTCCTCAATTATTACTTTTAGATGAACCAACAGCTGGTGTTGATATTGAGCTACGAGAAAGCCTATGGAGCTTTGTGAGGGATTTGAAAAAAGAAGGTGTGAGTATTTTGTTGACAACTCATTATCTTGAAGAAGCTGAACAGCTTTGTGATCGAGTGGCAATTATTGATCGTGGTCAACTCAAAAAAATAGGGTCAACAAAAGATCTGGTCCGTGGGCTTACACACAGAATGATTTCTTTTCAATTAAAAAAAATAGCAGAAAAAATTTCTCATCCTATGTTAGTCAGTCAATCAGATCAAAATTTAGAGTTTCGAGTTCCAGCCTCAATGGGGCTTGGTGATCTCCTTGGCCAACTAAAACTCGATGTCAGTTGCATTATGGATTTACAAATTCGAGAAGGAAATTTAGAAGATGCATTTCGTTTGGTTTTAGATAGTGAGAGTCAACCAATGCGGCAGGGAAGTTTTTGAGAATGACACAAGAGTTAAGATGGACACCTTTTTTTGCATTACTTGAAAGAGAAATTAAACGGTTTGGAAAAGTGATGATTCAAACAATAATCACACCATTGATTAATTCGAGTCTCTACTTACTTATTTTTGGAGTCAGCCTTGGTCAAAGTATTAAAATGAGCAATGGTCTTAGTTATCTGGCTTTTCTTATTCCTGGTCTTGTGATGATGGGGTGTTTAAATAAGGCTTTCCAAAATAGCTCAAGCTCCATTGTGAGTGCAAAATTTGGTGGTGATTTAGAAGACTATCGGGTTTCTCCTTTAAGTAATCAGCAAATTATTTGGGCATTGGCCGTTGGCGGTGTTGTTCGAGGCGTCTGCGTAGGGCTTATTACATTTATTGTTGGACAAGTTTTTTACTATTTCCTCGAGGGTGGAATTTTGGGAGTGGCGCATCCACTCATCTTATTGTTTTTTATCATTGTTGGGGGATTAAGTTTTGCAACTTTAGGAATTAGTGTGGCATTTTGGGCGAAAACTTTTGACCAATTAAGTGCTGTGAATGCATTTATTTTATTGCCTCTTCTTTATTTGGGAGGTGTCTTTTTTTCTATAGAAAATCTTCATCCTTTTTGGAAAGTACTCGCAAGTTTTAATCCATTACTTTATTTAATTAATGGAGTTCGATATGGTCTTCTGGGTTCTGCAGATGTGGATGCGAGATTAGCTGCAATTATTGCGATCTGCGCTTTAGGAGTTTTTCATTGGATCGCGCTGAGAAGCCTGAAAAAAGGGTCTTTTGCACGTTGGTAAATTAAAAATAGAGGGGAAATCATGTTTGATAATCTTCAAGAAAAAATCTTGTCTACAATTAAAAAAGTTAAAGGTCAGGGGAGGATTACTGAAAAAAACATTGAGGACACGATTAAAGAAATTCGATTGAATCTCCTTGAAGCCGATGTCAATTTTAAAGTTGTCAAAAAATTTGTTGATAGGGTCAAAGAAAAAGCATTAGGGACAGACGTTTTAACTTCTTTGTCCGCAGGTCAGCAATTTACTAAAATTGTGCATGATGAGTTGGTTCAAATTCTTGGCGGGCAAACTATCGAACTCAATGTTCGAGGAAACCCAGCCGTCATATTCTTGGTTGGACTTCAAGGAACGGGAAAAACAACGACATCGGCAAAATTGGCCCTTTATATTCGTCAAAAGTTAAAGAAAAAACCAGGGTTAGTTCCTGTAGATATTTATCGTCCCGCGGCGATTGAGCAATTAAAGACATTGGCAAAGCAAAATGATTTTCCTGTCTACCCCACTCAAGCTCAGCAAAAACCAGAAGAAATTTTGGAAGCAGCAAAAAAATGGGCCTCAGAGAATATGGTCGAAGTTGTAATTGTTGATACTGCTGGGCGTTTACAAATTGATGACGAGCTCATGGGTGAACTGGGGCGATTAAAAACAATATGGACACCCGGAGAAGTGCTACTTGTGGCTGATGCGATGTTGGGGCAACAGTCAGTCAATGTGGCTGAAGGCTTTCATTCGCATTTAGGCTTAACAGGGCTTGTGCTTACAAAAGTGGATGGAGATGCTCGTGGAGGAGCCGCTTTAAGTATTCGAGAAGCAACAGGTGTACCTATTAAGTTTTTAGGAACAGGAGAAAAAGTTGGAGGTTTAGAGGTCTTTCATCCTGACCGACTTGCTGGCCGCATTTTAGATATGGGTGATGTTTTGAGTTTAGTTGAAAAAGCTCAAGAGGTCATCGATGAGAAAACGGCTAAAATTTCAGCTCAAAAAATCGCTCGGAATGAATTTACAATTGATGATTTTTTGAAACAAATCCACATGATGAAAAAAATGGGGGGGATGGAATCCATTCTTAAGATGATTCCCGGCATGAACCAAGCACTCAAAGGCATCAAAAACCTCACTCCACCGGATAATGAAGTAAAGAAAATTGAGGCCATTATTCAATCAATGACGCCTCAGGAACGGCGTAATCACAAGGTTCTCAATGGTTCTCGACGCCTTCGAATTGCCAATGGGAGTGGAACTGAAGTGAAAGATGTAAATAAGTTCATTAAGCAATTTGAAGATGCTCGAGTGATGATGTCAAAAATGATGAAAATGGGGTTAGGGAAGGGAGGGGGTTTGAATCGTGGTGGGCGTGGATTACCTTTTTAAATGCTCTATTAAAAACAGATACTTAGAGTGGTGACAGAGAACTTAAAGGCTTTAAACGCTTTGAAAAGTAATTAACTCTTGTGTTTCGCGGCAAAATCCGTTAGTTCTACATAGCCCATTCTTTATAAAGATGGCCAAAGTATTTGATTAAAGGAGATTTTACCAAATGGTTGTTATTCGGCTCGCTCGACGTGGAAGTAAGCATGACCCTAAATATCGTATTACAGTTGCGGATCAAAGACGCTGGGTAAAAGGCAAGTTTATTGAGATTATTGGTCATTATGACCCTTCGGCTTCAGGAAAAGCAGAAAAGCTAAACATTGATTTGGCAAAAGCAAATGACTGGATCAAAAAGGGTGCACAACCAACAGAGCGAGTAAAAAGTCTCTTAAAGCAAGCGCAGTCTAACTAACGTCTGCTCCTCCAGAATTCCATTTTTTTAGTAG
>JAGRAB010000348.1 GCA_020435085.1 Bdellovibrionales bacterium
TTCCAGTTGCACTATTTTCAACTCTCCTGGTCTCCTATTTATTTGGCCTCTCCCTTAATCTTATCAGCCTTATTGGTTTAATTATTGTTTTAGGCATGCTGGTTGATGATGCCATTGTTGTCAGCGAAAATATTTGGCGACATTTTGAGGGCGGTGACGACATGATGACTTCTGTTATCAACGGAGCCTCTGAGGTCTTTTCGCCTGTGTTAGCATCAGTTCTAACAACAGTTTCTGCATTTGGACCAATGCTTTTTATGACAGGAATTTTTGGAGCTTTTGTTTTTGAAATTCCCCTTATGGTTATTCTTGCGCTGAGTTTTTCTTTATTTGAGGCCTTTATTGTTATGCCTTCACATTTTGTCTCTTTGATTAGACCCAATTCATCCCATCGACAAAAAATGAAAGAACAGTCCGAAAAACATTGGTTTAATGCTTTCAGTACAAAATATGAAAACTTCGTGAGCTTTAGTCTCAAATACCGATATCGATTTTTTACAGGTATTTTTATTTTACTCATCACGACAAGTGTCATTATGGGCGTCATGGGTCGCTTTGTTCTTTTTCCAAAAGAAGGAACAGAACTCTTTTTTATTCAAATTGAAGCTCCCAAAGGAAGTTCTTTAGAGAAAACCATGACTCTCATTAAGCCTATTGAAAAAACTGTTTCAGAACTTCCAAAAGAAGAACTTAAAGATTTTGTCGCCTCAGTAGGTATTATTCAACAGGATCAAACCGACCCACAAACCCGGCGCGGATCTCATTATGCTCAAATTCGTGTTGCACTTACAGCTCAAAACCAACGAGACAGAACAGCTGCTGAAATCATTGAAAATCTTCGTAAAAAAATCGGGAAACCTGAAGACATAGATAGCATTAGTTTTGAAGAAGCACGTCAGGGCCCTCCTCAAGGACGTCCTATTTCACTCAATATTCTTGGACCTGACTTTGAGGTCTTAAAAAATATTGGCGATCAAATTACTGATGAACTTTCAAAAATTGATGGTGTCGTTGATGTTCGAAGTAGCTTTCTCCCAGGAAAAGAAGAGTGGCAAGTGATCCCTGATGAAAAAGCTTCAGCAACAGCGGGGCTCACTGCACAACAGATTTCCCAAAGTGTCAGTGCCGCATTTGATGGTATTGTCGCATCCAGCATTCGTGAGTTGGATGAAGAGGTTGACATTCGTGTCCAATTAAATAAATCAGAAGGATCTGTTCTCGATCAACTGAATGCTTTAAAAATTGGAAATAACCTTGGTAATTTGATTTCACTCAAGCAGGTTGCTGAATTTAAAAAAATCATTGCTCGAAGTGCCATTACCCATTTAGAGTTCGAACGTCTTCACAATATTTCTTCTGGAGTAGATCTTGCTAAAACCACTCCTGCCGCTGTCGTCACTCAAGTGACACCTAAAATAAGTGAAATTTTAAAAAAGCATAGTGGCTATCAAATCAAATTTGGTGGCGAAGATGAAGATACTCAAGAGTCTTTCTTTGCACTGTTTCGAGCTTTTGGATTTGCAGCTTTTATTATTTTTGCCTTACTTGTCATTACTTTTAAAAATTTATTGCAGCCCTTTCTTGTACTGACATCTATTCCCCTTGGATTTATGGGAGTGGCTTATGCTATGCTTTTACATAATCGACCATTTAGTTTTATGGCAATGTTAGGTGTTATTGCTCTTGCTGGTGTTATTGTTAATAACGCCATTGTTTTTACTGATTTTGTTAACTCTGAAAGAAAAAATGGTAAAAGCCTTGATGATTCTATTACAAGTGCTGCCAAAACTCGACTTCGCCCTATTGTTTTAACAACTTTGACAACAGTTTGTGGTCTACTACCAACGGCTTATGGGGATACTCTTTATCGAGTATTTGGTCTTGGAGGAGGAGATCCATTTATTGTACCCATTGCACTCTCACTGGGATGGGGAATGACTTTTGGTTCAATACTAACAGGTATCTTTTTTCCTTCATTCGTTCGAATTCTCGACGATATTTCATACTTTTTTAAAAGAATTTTTAGGATTGTTTAAAAATTTTAAAATGGCCCACTTAATTGTGGGTTTTGAATCCTCCCGCCTCGATAAGTTTTGTAATTTCAAAGAGTTTTATACTCGTTGTGGACTTTTGACTGCTTTGCAGTCAAAAGTACGGCTCGATCAACACAAATAACGAAGAAAATAAGATATTTAGAGAGCCGAGGAGTACTTGCTAACCACAATTAAGTGGGCCATTTGCAAAATTTTAGACGTCCCGTGGATTTTATTGTTTTATTTTCTTAGCTTTTTTCTCAGAGACCTGTTTCACAAAACTATCATATACGCTCATAGATTCATCTGAGTCACCAAAAGCATCTTGCAAACTTCTGGCTTTAGTTCCATCAGAGAGCCGCTCTTTTTGTTTAATTCTGAACTTAATTGTACTCTTATCTTTGCCTCTCTCCCCTTTTTCGGTATTGACTTTTCCAAAGAGATCAACGGTTTCATGCTCTAACTGACTTTCTATTTGATTAATAATATAATCCAATCGTTGCTCACCAACATTTATAGCTTGAGTTTTACCACCTTGAATTGAGTGATAAAATATATTTGAATCAATAAAAACATCAGCATCCTCAAGACCTGTCGTAATGCCGTGGATTTTTTCCATAATAAGACGAAAACGCGTTGTAGTTATTGCCGTATCTCCCCTAAATAATTGTTCTGATGGAATTTCAATGACAATTTCATTGGGATTCACTTCAACATTTGATGCTATGTCACCTAACTCTTCAGCCAGTTGATACATGACTATTTTTTTAGAACCCATTCTCAAAAAATTAGGAGTCGAGTCTGCGGGGGTAATAAAGTCTTTAAATATTTTTAAAGGTTCATTAATCAGATCTAAAAATAACTTTTCAAGTGTGAGTTCTACACCATAATTTGAAAAATTATATTCAATCACACTAGGAGTGGAAAAATAGTCAGAAACTTCTTTTTTGACGTCCTCACTTTGTGCTAATAACCACATACAGAGAAAAAACGCCATAAGAGCTGTCATGAAATCCGCAAATGCGACCTTCCAAGATCCCCCGTGGCCACCACCGGCCACAACATTGATCTTTTTAATAACAATGGTGGGTTCTTTCTCTGCCACTGAATACTCCTTATTCTACGCGGCTTTCTTCGCTTCTTTAGTTGCCTTATCTAATTCATCAAACGTAGGACGTTCTGATGGGTAAATAGCTCTGCGAGCAAACTCGACACAGACGAGTGGAGGAGCTCCTCTTTGAAGAGCAACAAGTGCGGCCTTCATCACTGAGAGATAACGTCCTTCTCCATCAATATCCGCACTCATTTTGGCGGCCACAGGAGCAATAAACCCATAACACGCAAAAACCCCAAAAAATGTACCCACAAGGGCGTGAGCCACAAGAGAACCAATTTTTTGAACCCCAGCATCGAGGTATCCCATCGTTTTAATAATCCCCAATACCGCGGCCACAATCCCTAATCCTGGAAGACCGTCGGCCACCGCCTGAACAGCATGTTGGGCAGCATGCTCTTCTTCATGAGCCACTTTAATATCTTGGTCCAATAAATCATCAACATCATATTGAGAAAGATCTGCTGAAAGAGTGATCTTCATTGTGTCACATAAAAAATCTACGGCATGATGGTTTTTTAAAAATTTTGGATAAGCTTTAAAAATTTCACTACTGTGTGGCTCTTCAATATGTTTTTCAACGGCCTGAGGTCCGTCTTTTCTGAAAATTTGAAATAACTGAAACATCATTTGAAGAAGTTCAACATAATCTGCTTTCGAAGGAGGGCCTTTCGTAAAAGCACCAATGGCCATTTTCACACCGAGTTTTAAAGTGATCAAAGGACTTGAAATAATATATGCACCAAGCGCAGCTCCCCCGATAATAACCACCTCTAAAAGAAGAGGGGCAAAAACGGCCATTAAT
>JAGRAB010000349.1 GCA_020435085.1 Bdellovibrionales bacterium
CTCCTTGAGAACTTTTTCTATAGGTATAGTGATCCAAAATTTGGTTCCAGTTCCAACTTCACTTTTTAAATGAATCGATCCTCCCATGCCTTCAATAAGTCTTTTTGAAATAGGCATACCAAGGCCTGTACCTTGATGATGAAGAGAAACTTTACCCAATGTTTCAAACTCGTCAAAAACTTTCGAGACTTGATCTTCAGGAATACCTTTACCGCTATCTTCAACATAGAGGGTGACTTCCTTTTCACTTTTTTCGAGCCATATTTTGACCCATCCTTGAGATTTATTATATTTAATGGCATTTGTGATAATATTTGTAACGACCTGCTTCAGTCGAACATCATCAAAATAACAGGACATTAAATCTTGTGAAGTTGTCAATTGAAGTTGTATTTTGTCTTTTTCAGCCATGGGCTCTAATCCTTCAATGATTTCTTCAATAATCTTTTGTGGGGAGCCTTGTTGGATATAGTAATCCATTTTTCCAGCTTGAATTTTTGCAAAATCGAGGATGTCATTAACAAGAGCCGATAAATGTAAGCCTTGGTCATAAATCATAGTGATAAATTCATTTCGTTCTTCATCAGTATCATAAAGACCAAGTTTTAAAAGTTCGGCAGAAGCAATCATGGCTGAAAGAGGAGTGCGAAGCTCGTGGGTTGTCAGGGCAATGAACCGGTTTTTTGCTAAATCGAGCTCTTTTAATTGTCTATTTTGTTTGAGAAGCTCTTCATAAGCAGATTTGATTTCTACTTGCTTGGCAGTAATTTCTCTCTGCAATTTTTTTTGAATTGTGATATCTTGAATCATCAAGAGTTGAATTTCATAGTTCTCATAACAAATTTCTTTAACTCCAATGTTTCCAATAAATTTGTGTCCAGAATGTTTATGAATAAGAACGTCTTGATAAAGACCTTCATGTTCTAATAATTCAGAATTAAAGCTTCGAATGCTATCATGTTGGTCATTAACAAATAAATTTGAAATTTGAATATTTTCTTCTGGATTTTCTAAAGAGAGTTGAAAGAGTTCTCGAGCTAATTTATTTAAATAAAGACATTTTCCTGATTTCTTTTCAAATGCCAAAAATGCTAAGATGGCTTCATCAGCAATCACATTATAAAGCTTATCTAAATCTTGTTTGAGAACTGAGTTTGGCACGTTATTCTCCAATTAAAAGTCGAATTAACTCATGTGCCGCATCTAAATTTGATTTAATATCAAGAAGTAATTTTTTAAAACCCTTATCAGGATCTATTGTTAGTCGACCGAGGACCTCTTTGGGAGCTCCAAGAATAACTTGGTGGCCACTGTTTCCAAACTTTAAGGCATGAATCAGTAGGTTGGCTAGATAAACAATATCGACACAGTTATTGAGATCACTGCTTAAACCACCTCTGAGTTGTGGGTCTTTTTGGTGGTGATATTTAATCACTGCCATAATTTGAGTGGGAAGAATCCATTTTTGAGCTAAGAGATAGCCAAGTGTCGTATGACGAGGGAGTTCCAATTGTCCTTCAGACTCATAGTAACTGATTTTCTTTTCTTCAGCATTCTTAATAATAGACATCATTCCTTCTTCATGAACAACGTATAAGGCAATTTTGCCCATATCGTGAACAAGGCCACTTGTAAATAAGTCAGGAGGATTTGGATGTCTGGTAAATTCAGCAATAGTTTCAGCAGCAATAGCAACTCCAAGGGAATGTTTCCAAAATTCATTAACATCAAAATGAACAGGCCCTTTAATTTCAAGGGCTTTTAATATAGAAGATGATAAGACAAGTTGATTAACCGTATCGAAGCCAATAAATGCAATAGCACGGCTGAGGTTGCTTACGCCTCCAGGAATAGCATAGTAAGCAGAGTTCACCAGTTTTAAAACTTTTGTTGTCAAACTTTGGTCACTTGACATAATGCGCTCAACTTCAGCTGTTGATGACATTGGGTCATTAATCACGCGACTGAGCTCATACACAACGGTAGGAAGTGTAGGGAGCTCATCAAGTTTTGAAACAATATAGTCCTGCGAGAGAACTTCTGCTGCCATTTTTATGCCGCCATTTTAGGAAATTTTTTGTCAGGAAATAACTCACTCAATTTTCCAGTGACTCTTTGAAAGGTAACAGGTTTTAAAATGTATCCATTCACATTGAGAGATTTTGCTTCAAGAATATACTCTTTATCAGAAACAGCGGTAACTAAAAGAACTGGCAGGTTTTTATATTTATCGGATTCTCGAATATTTTTTAGGAGCTCAATGCCATTCATTGTTGGCATCATAATATCAGAAATCACAGCAACAAGGTTTTCATTATCTGAAGCTTGAACAGCTTCCCATGCCTTTTCGCCATTTTCACAGCCTTCCACTTTATATCCAAGTTTTTCTAAGAGATGAACCAGGATTTTTCGATTAGGGGGAGAATCTTCAGCAACAATAATTTTTTCACTGGTAGCAGGGATTGATTGTTCTTCTTGATTGGACATGCAAAAGCTCCTATTTTTTACACTCAATTTATCGGCCTAAAAAAGGAACCATTGAAGAACAAAGGCCATTCGTAAAGACTTTTTAATATATTCCTGGACCAATGTGGGGGTAAGAAAAGGACTTCAAAAAAGGATTCTCAAATTGAAACAAATCTACAATAACTTTTGTTTTAAATTGCGATTCATTTTGGTTACTTTGGTCACTTGCTGTTTTTGAAATTGGAGGAGTTTTTTTGAGAGAGTGGAAGAAGAAGCTCCTAAGATTCGGGCTGCGAATAAGCCTGCATTATAAGAATTGTCTACAGCCATTGTTGCGACAGGAACACCCTTTGGCATTTGTGCAATCGACAGTAAAGAATCAAGGCCTTTCATTTTTCCAATGACAATGGGGACTCCAATAACAGGAAGAGTTGTTAAAGAGGCCACCATCCCGGGAAGATGTGCGGCTCCACCAGCTCCAGCGATAATCACTTTAAAACCCCGTTTTTTTGCGTTTTTAGAAAACTGCATCATTTTTTCTGGTGTTCTGTGAGCAGAGACAACTTCCACATGGTGACTGATTCCGAAGTCTTTTAAAACTTGAATGGCATCATTCATACCATCGAGGTCAGAGTGACTTCCCATGATGATGGCGACTGATTTTTTCATATTGAAAATCCTTTCCTTGCATGAATGAGAGTTTTTAAGCAGGCGTTAGCCGTTTTCCCTTGGGTATTGATATGCCCCATTTTGCGTCCAGGACGGTTTTCAAGTTTTCCGTACCAATGCAGTTGTGTGTTTTTTGTGAGTGTCCAATCGATTTTTTTTGAACCTGAACCAATGAGGTTATACATCGCAAAACCAGAAGTGAAAGAGGAGGGAGGGGTCACTTGAAGTCCCGTTACCGCTTGCATATGAAGTGAGAATTGATCGATAGTAAAACCATTCAGACTATAATGGCTAGAATTATGAACTCGAGGAGCAATTTCATTGACGAGAAGTTCTTTATTCTTGGTTTCAAAAAACTCAAAGGCAATAACGCCAACATAATTTATTGATTCTATGAATGTTTTTAATCGCTTGAGCATTTTTGAATATTGAGGGGAGAGGGTTGGGCCTTTCACCCAAAGGCATCGTGAGCTTTCTTGAAAAGTCTCTACAAGAGGAAATGAAACGGTATTTCCCTTGAGGTCTCGCACCAGAGTGATAGCAAGCTCTCTTCGAAAGGGAATATAAGATTCGACAATGTATTCAGATTTGACATTATTTGTTTTTTTAAAGGTTTCAAAGTCTTTTGAAGAGTGAATAATAAAAGTACCATAGCCATCATAGCCACCTATGGATTTTTTAATAACAAATGAGGTGCCAAGCTCTTGCGAAATATCTTCATAAGTCAGCGGCTCAGAAAATTTTAAATAAGGAGCCGTTGGGACTTTCCATTTTGAAAGAGCTTGTTTTTGAGTCCAGCGATTTTGTAGCTCTTGGAGATTCTCAAGGCTGGGGTAAAATTTGATATTTTGTTTTTTTTGAAGATCTTTTAATAGACGAGCATCAATAAACTCACTTTCAAATGTAATGGTCTGATTGAGTGAAAAAAAGTGATTGAGATCTTTTTCATTATCGGGAGATCCTTGGATCCAATGGCGACAGACTTGAGCGGCAGGGTCTTCTGAGTGTGAACTTAAAACAGAGACACGGATACCTAGCTCATGAGCTTTCAGACAAA
>JAGRAB010000350.1 GCA_020435085.1 Bdellovibrionales bacterium
TTGGTGAGTTTATTAATACATTACCTATGCCAACGTGTATGAGTGTTTTACGTTTTAATGCACTTCGTGGATCAGCATTGTTCGTGATTGAAAGTAAATTAGCCTACGCACTGGTCGATAATTTTTTTGGTGGAGCGGATCGTCCTTATACAAAAATTGAAGGGAAAGATTTTACACCAATTGAGCTATCCATCGTCAGAAAAGTTGTTGATTTAGCCATTGATGATCTTGAAAGTGCATGGGCCAGTGTTGAAAAAATTGATGCTTCATTTGTTCGAACTGAAATTAATCCACAATTTGTTGGAATCGTCCCTCCTACGGATATTGTTATTGCATCTACATTTGACGTCGAACTAGAAAATGCAAACGGAACAATTACTCTTGTGATTCCTTATTCGACAATTGAACCAATTAAGCAAAAGTTATCTACGGGCTTTCAAGTTGAATCTGACCAAACTGATAAAAAAATGTGGACATCAATTATTAGAAATCAACTATTGGAAACGGAAGTCGATATGAAAGTGAACCTTGGAGAAAGTAAAATTACCTTAGAGCAACTCATGAAGTTGCAAGAGGGAGATATTATTCCTTTAGATCAAGACGCGACAGGGGAGTTAAATCTTCAAATTGAAGGCGTAAGTAAATTTAAGACTTATTATGGAATACACCATGGCACTGTAGCTGTACAGGTTACACGGCCAATAACTAAGTGAGGATAAAATGGCAGACGATGCATCAAATCTCGCCGAATCGCTCGAAGCAGAATTGAACCAGATGACTGAAGAGCCTTCTGAGTCAGAAGCTGCGGGCGGAGCTGGCGGTGGCGGCGGTGGTGCTAAGGCCCAGGCCGCTGATGGGGGCGAGGAATCAGGTCGAGACCGTAATCTTGATTTAATTCTGGATATACCATTAAAGGTGACTGCGGAGTTAGGTCGAACAAAAATGGTCGTTAGCGATCTTCTTAATCTCGGTCAAGGAAGCGTGATCGAATTGAGCAAACTTGCAGGAGAGCCCATGGAGGTTCTTGTCAATGATAAGTTGGTTGCTCGGGGAGAAGCTGTTGTTGTTAACGAAAAATTTGGTGTGCGACTAACAGATATTATTTCGCCAAGTGAGCGGGTCGAACAATTAAAATAAGCCCAATAAACTGGGTTATACAAAGGGAGGGAAAGTCGATGATGCGACTTTTCATAGGTATAGTTTTATCTTTGTCAGTACAACAGCTCTCTGCAAAAGAGACATCTGTTAATTTACTTAAAACCGAAACTTTTAAAAAAGGTTCGGCATTTGTTACAGAGTTAGAATTTTCTCATCCTATTGAAGAGAATAAAACAAGTGTTGAATTTATTAATGAAACAATTCAAGTCAATATTAGAGATGCCTCTGTTGAGTCAAAAAAAGGCTATAAAGCTGTCGGTGATGAAAAAGTAAAAAATCTTTATATCTATCAACCTAAAAAAGATTTATTAAGAGCACGGATTATCTATAAAAAACCATCGAAAGCCAAAGATTTTGAAGGTTATGTTCATATTTCATCAAATCAAAATAAATTAATAATTACGGTTGAAGATCCACAAGCCGTGGTATCGGCTCCGATGCAAAAAGAACTTCCTATTGTTCCACCCATTGATTTAAATGCAGAGTTAGAACCTAAAGTGGGGAAGAATAAAGACACTCAAACAGTTGAAGAATCTGCCGCAGCACTTCTTGAAAAAGAGTTTTTGATAAAATCAAAAACTTCATTTCAAAATTTAGCACCAAAAGATAAAAGCGAAACATTGCTGGCAGCAACATCTCAAGTCACTTCACAAGCAAAGACCGCTCTACCAAAAACAGCAATAAAGAGTGAGTCACAAAATGAATCTGAAATTCCACTGAATATTGCACAATCAAAAAAGCAAGCTGGTACGGAGAGTCCGTGGATGCGCATGATATTGAGCTTAGCTATTATAAGTATTGTTGGGATTGCCATGATCTTTGTTGCAAAAAAATATAGCAAATCAAATGCAAAAGTTGGTGGTAATATTAAAATAAAAGTGATTTCGCAACAAAGTTTAGGGCCAAAGAAAAATTTAACGGTTGTACGTGTAGCTGGAGAAGACATCCTTATTGGAGTCACAGACTACAATATTTCACTTATTAAGTCGCTGTCATTTATTGATGATGAAATAGAAGAAAATGTCCCTCGTCATTTTGTCGAAGAACTCAACAAAGTGACTGATAAATATGTCGAAAGCAGAAAACCATCGTTGACTGCAAGAAATGCAAATGCCCCAGAGTTTAATGAAGATGAATTTAATATGGGAAACATTAAAGATATGATTTCAAAAAAATTAAAGGAAATGAGGCCACTTTAATGAAAGTATTTAACACCAAATCTATTTTTCTTATGATGATTGGTTTGTTAACTTTTTTTTCAGCCTCACATGCGTTGGCTCAAGTCACTTTACCTAATGTAAATCTTGGTTTTAAAAGTACAGATAATCCTAACGAAATTGTAAATACAATAAAAATACTTATTGTTCTTACTGTTTTAACTTTAGCTCCAGCAATTCTCATATTAATGACAAGTTTTACTCGCATTATTATAGTCTTGAGCTTTATTCGACAAGCACTGGGAACTCAGCAAATGCCGCCAAATCAAATGCTGGTGGGCTTAGCACTTTTTTTAACTCTTTTTATTATGTCGCCTATTTTTACAAAAATAAATACGGAGGCTGTGCAACCATTTTTAAATAGTCAAATTTCTCAAGAGATCGCTCTTGAAAAAGCCATGCAACCACTTCGTGGTTTTATGTTTAATCAAACTCGAGATGCAGATTTGGCATTATTTGTTAAAATGTCTCGGACAGAATCACCAAAAACGAGAGCAGATGTTCCTTCTCCTGTTTTGATACCGGCCTTTATTTTATCGGAGCTGAAAACAGCATTTCAAATTGGGTTTATCATTTATCTTCCATTCTTGGTTATTGATATGGTGG
>JAGRAB010000351.1 GCA_020435085.1 Bdellovibrionales bacterium
CCATTTTAAACCACCGGTGGAACTTTAAATAATCGCCCCACTATTTCGGGGGCCTCTTCAAAAACCGGATCTCCAATATTAAAGTTTTTTTGTTCATCCTGCCGCGGTTCTGCAGGGATCTCAAGTGGGGTATAAAGCGGTTCAACATGAGTGGTTTCTATTTCACGAATCCGACCAAAGTGCTCAACGACTTTTGTTAATTGATGTTTAAATAACTCGGCCTCCTCTTCCGTCAGAGAAATTCGCGCTAATTTTGCTGTTGCCAATACTTCTTTTTTGTCAATCATGGCAGAACCCTTTCTCTACCCAAAGCAAAGAACTCTCTTTGTGTATATTTCATTCCTTGATTTTGGGCAAATAAATTGACCCCCTATTAAGGAATGCTTATCTTCTTCCCATGGCAGACAAGCTCTCAAAGTCCCAAGCAAAAAAAAGAATCCATGAACTCATTCACATTATTGAGGTGAACGATCGCCTTTACTATGTTGAAGATCGCCCCCAAATAACCGATCATGAGTATGACCTTTTGTTTAATGAGCTTAAAGCTCTCGAGCTTGAATTCCCAGACCTGCTTCAGCCCCACTCACCCACTCAACGAGTGGGCGGAGTTCCTTTAGATAAATTTGAAAAAGCCGATCACCGCCTTCCAATGCTCTCTTTGCAAAATGGTTTTTCAAATGATGACCTCATCGCCTTTGACTCTCGAATAAAAAAATTTTTGAGCTCCGATAAAGACATTGAATACTTTTGTGAGCCTAAGTTTGATGGACTTGCAATTGAACTTATTTACGAGGGTGGCCTTTTGGTTCGCGCTCTTACACGGGGAGACGGTGTTACCGGCGAAGTCGTCACGTCTAATATAAAAACAATTCAACCAATTCCTCTTAAGATAAACGCGAAGTCTTCAGAGAGTGTTTTTGAAGTTCGTGGAGAAACCTTAATTTTAAAGAAAGACTTTGCTCTTCTCAATGACTCTCAACAGGAAAAGGGACAAAATACTTTTGCAAATCCACGTAACGCGGCTGCTGGCACCATTCGCCAATTGGATTCTCGTATTTCAGCCTCTCGACCTTTGCAAATGTTTTGTTATGCTCCAGGCGTTCTTTCTGATGTCAATGTCGCCTCACAAAAAGATTTTCTTACGATGATTCAAAAATTACAACTCCCGTGTCTTGATGCTGGCGATTTAACGGCTATTAAACAAACCCTCTCAAAAATAGAAAAATCAAAAGAACCTATAAGTTTTCAGTCGCTTCTCCGCATGCCACTCGCTGCTGTTTGTAAAAATATCGATGAGGCCATAGAATACTACCAGTTGATTCATAAAACGCGACACCGTCTTCCCTTTGATATTGATGGTGTTGTCATAAAAGTGAATTCTTTTTCACTTCAAGAAGAGCTTGGATTTGTTGCAAGATCTCCACGGTGGGCCCTCGCCTCAAAATTTGAACCTGAGCGCGCTCAAACTTTTATTAAAGATATTGTTGTTCAAGTGGGAAGAACGGGTGCTTTAACTCCCGTCGCTGTCATGGAGCCCGTTTCTGTTGGTGGTGTTATCATCACCCATGCAACTCTTCACAACCAAGATGAAATTGATCGAAAAGATATTCGCGTGGGAGATACCGTTCTTGTTCATCGAGCTGGGGATGTTATTCCAGAAATTATAGAGGTTGACCTTTCAAAACGAAAAAAGGGAAGCACTCCTTTTTTACTCCCTCTCACCTGCCCCACCTGTCATGAAAAAGTTGTACAGCCTGAAAATGAGGTTGTTTTACGCTGTGTGAACCCAACATGCCCCTCTGTTGTTCGTGAGGGCTTAAAACATTTTGTCTCTCGACGAGCAATGAATATTGATAAGCTTGGAGATAAAATTATTGAACAGCTCTGCGATGCTGATCTCATCCATGCTTTTTCTGATCTCTATTTGCTAAAAAAAGAGTCGTTACTTCACCTTGAACGTCAAGGTGAAAAATCTGCCCAAAATATTATTGATAGCATTGAGGCCAGCAAACACCCAACCCTGGCGCGATTTATTTACGCTCTTGGAATTCGATTCATTGGGGAGCAGACGGCAAGAACTCTGGCTTTGCGCTTTGGATCTATCGATAAGCTGATTCATGCAACAGAAGAAGAATTGCTTGCGGTTGAGGATGTTGGTCCCAAAGTGACCGAGTCTCTTCTACAGACCTTGAGTAAGAAATCGTTTCTTAAAGAAATTGATCGACTTCAAAAGTATGGAATTAAAATTCAAAACCCAAAAACAACGAAAACAGCTTCTGCCGAATCCTCTCTGAATGGAAAAAACATTGTTATTACAGGAACGCTCCCTATGGAGAGAAACCAAATTAAAGACCTTATTATTTCGCTCGGTGGAAAAAGTGCTGGTTCTGTCAGTAAAAAAACGGACTATGTTTTAGCTGGTGCTGAGGCGGGCTCTAAACTTGATAAAGCCCAAGAGCTGGGAATTCCCATTTTATCTTGGGAGGAGTTTCAATCTCTTATTGATACCAATGCCAAAAAATAATTGTCCAAACTCACAAGTAAACAACAAGCATGAAGATTTTGTATTTATCGTAATCTTGCACGAGGCGTTAGTGACTCTATCCCACTTAATTTCACTACCGCATCGACTGGATTTTGGCTTCACCGAAATGGCAAACCTCCTTGGTGACTTGTGAGTTTGGACAATTATTTTTTGGAATTGGTCTCAATAAAAAAAGCCAAAACACATGATGGTTCTGGCTTTTTTAAAATCAATTTTTAAAAAATGGATTATAAGTGGTCGATGACAATGTCTCTTGCCATAACTGTTTTGCGTCCATCAGACTTCGCACTTTCAATTCCCTTTTGGCAAAGACGTTCAATTGCTTTGCTCAAAACATCTACTGTCTCACCAGATGTGTTACAGTCACCGTTTTCCTTGATAAACTTTTTTACTTTGCTTGTTACCACCAATACATCAGCCATGAATCCTCCAGTTTAAATTGGATCCTGTTCAGGATCTGTTTACATGTGCAGAGTTAGCAGTGGCTCTGAAGGATGTCCAGCTCTATATCCTAATTGTTTTCGATCTGATATCTAAACTATCAACACTCAACGTGAACCGGGCCAAATTACAGCCTTTGATAAATGTCACTCCGCGTTGCGAGCTCCCTCTAAAAAGGCTCGTGCCCGACCTTTTTCAAACACCTTAAGAAGTGCGGCGCGCTGCGAAATATCTTCTGCAGAAGGCTCGATCCAAATAAATGTCTTCAGTGCGATAAGCTCTTTGCACTCCACATCTTTAAATGCTGGTGACCAGGTGCCACTGTTCAAGTGTTCAACAGCACCAATAATTTCATGTCGAGCCACGTGCGTGTGACCATAAATAATGCGATTCACTCGGGTAATCATACTCGAAAGATTTAATATTTTTTCCACCGGCTCTTTAAATTCAATCACTGATGAAACAATACTTTTCGAATAAAAAATAAAAAACGGCAAAAATAAAAAGAGGGGTATAAAAAACCAAAAAAAGGAGACGTCATAAACGGCCTTAATAAAGATAAATACCTCAAAAATAACCGCAAAAACTAAAACAACTAAGAACGCACGATCCAACCACAATTCTTGCAAAATCAAAAGTGGGTTTGCATTTGCTGGAGCCACAAATAAATTTCTTAATTCTCTCACCATCCTTGGTGTGGCATTGGCTTTTTCTGCAATAAACTCAATGCGGTCTTCGGCGGCCATTGGATCTTTAAATGAGGGGCGAAGCCTATCTGAAAATGATTGAAAAAGAATGACTGTCGCACTCCAAAGCCAAGTCATCATCAGTAATGGTTGTGCTTTGATAATATATTTAAAAAAGAAGCGAACATATTCTGCTGCTGACATCAAATAGTTAGAGTCTAGGTGTGGATTGAAAAAACCCATCCCATTAATTAAGTATCTTGTCGCTAAATTTCCAAAAGGAACTCTGACTTCTAAACGATTAAAACTAAGAATAAACGGATTCACGGGATCTTGTGCCATACAGTATGGGTCATATTGGTTCCCGTGTTCAACCAAGGTGTCTTTATTGCTAATATAGAACCACTCTGTAAAACGAACATTTTCAGCAAGTTCTTTGGAGACATTCAAAACATCCATAATCGCTCTTTGAACGTTAATAAAGTGCAATTCCAAATCATGGTTTCCAATGACAAATACGACTCGGTGGCCTTGCCTTAAAAACCACCGAAGAGCCTCTGTCCAAACAGGGTGATCATTTAAAATTTTTCTCATTTTATATTCTGA
>JAGRAB010000352.1 GCA_020435085.1 Bdellovibrionales bacterium
CTGAAGGGCGAGAGCGAGCTGCTCTTTGAAGTGAAAATAACTCAATAACCTTTTCAACATGTCTTTCTGCAATATCTGGCTCCATAATATTATGGTACTGAATGGGCAATATTAAGTTCTGATAAATCGTTCTATTATTTAAGAGGCCTCCATAGTCGAACCCATAACCAATTTTTAAGCGAAACGGAATTAACTCTTCAAACGACATTTGATTAATCACTTGTCCGTTAATTAAATATTCTCCCCCTGAGGGCTCTACAAGACATGCCAACATTCTTAAAAGTGTACTTTTCCCACACCCATGAGGACCATGAATGCGAACGATTGAATTCATAGGAAACTGAAAATCAAGGTCTTGAACAATTTTATGATGCTCATCAAATTGAAATGAGATATTCTTAAATTCTAAAGTTTCAATGTCAATGGTCACTAAATAAGTCCTAACTGAATTAATTGGTTCAAATAAAATAAAGTTGTTACTGTAAGATTAAATGTTGTGACATAGATAATACTATTGACAACAGCTTTAGTTGTCACTTGTGGGACTTCATGAGATCCCAACTTAACAAGCAGACCTTGATAACAACAAACAACAAATATAATGGCTCCACTAAAAGAATTTTTTAATAAAAATAATAAAACATCTTCTGCTGTAAAAGCTCTTGCTAGCGACTCCGCATAAAATGCAAATGGCATATCATGAACAATTTTAGTCACTAAAAAACCACCAATAAGGGAAATAAAAATATAATAAAAAGCCAAACACATCACACTGACAATACCACCTAATAAACGCGGGAATACAATATAACTCAAAGGGTTGATTCCCATCGCCTCAAGGGCTTCGATTTCTTTGTTGACACGCATATTGCCAATTTCTGAAGCCACGGCTGTTCCCGAGCGAGCAATAACAATTAAAGCCGTGATAAGTGGAGCCACCTCTCTCACAATCACAACAACAAGGAGGCTTCCGATCATTTCATTTCCACCCAAAAGACTGAGTTGCGCAGACGACTGCATAATAACAATGCTACCCGATGCTAATGCCAAAACCGTAATGAGTGGGAGAGCTTGAAAGCCTGTAAAGTAAATTTGTGCACTCACAACACTTAAAACAGTTCTAAACCCTTGAGCTTGATCAAAGATCGTGGCTCGAATAGAAAGATAAATCATTAATAAAACATTGAGCGTATATTCGATGACATATAAAACACGAGCTCCAAGACCATCAATTTGATGAAAAAAACCACTCGCTGCTTTTGTGAAATAACTCACATCAGTCCCCTTGAAAAATATTTTAAGCTCAAGAAATTTTTCGGTTTTTTATGAGTGGCTCTTTACGAAAAACACAGTCTTTACCGACCAAGGATGAGGCCTGTTTTTCAATAGGAGTTATTGAAATTTAATAGGCCCAAATGGAATAAAAGGTGGCCTTTAATGCTTCAATTCCTATTTCCCAAAGCGAAGGATCTAAATCTCCAAAGACAATCGCTCTTGTTTGAATAGGGAAGTCTTTTGGAAAAATTGATTGAAATGTGGCTCGCGCTCGATGCATGTGTAGCCAGGATGTAATGAGCACAACATCTCGACAATGAAGGGCCTCCACCAAGACTAACGTCTGTTGCGCATTTCCATATGTTGTCCCAGATCGTCTTTCAAGAATGACATCATTTTCATTGAGCTCTCCATAAAAAGGCCATTCCGGAAAAATTTCTCGCAACTTTGCTTTTGGGTGAACGCCTGAAATAATTAGTTTTTTAATGTTTCCTTGTGCCAACAAATCAAAACCTTCACGTACACGACTGGGGCCTCCTGTTAAAACAATTCCACAGTCTGCAGCATGATCTTGAGTCCAGGCCGTTGGCAGTTCTCGCTTAATTTTGGTCAACTCTGAGAAAAATAAAGCTGCTGCAATAATTAAAAAAAATGCGATCACGCTAATTGTGGTGAGTCGCAAAGCTTAGTGCCTCTTTGCAATAACTTCTATTTCAACATCCACGCCTTTGGGAAGAGCTGAGACTTCCACGCAAGACCTTGCTGGCGGTGACATTTTAAAATATTGAGCATAAATCTCATTCACTTGAGAAAAGTCTTTCATGTCAGTTAAAAATATTGTCGTTTTAATTACATCATCAAAGACGAGGTCTGCACACAGTAAAACCGCTTTCACATTTTCCATTACCCGACGTGTTTGCTCTTTAATATCGCCAGTAAACACTTCACCAGTCTTTGCATCTAAGGGGATTTGACCAGAGCAATAAACAAAGCCCGCCACTTCGACAGCTTGAGAATAAGGACCAACAGGGGCTGGAGCACAATCTGTGACATGAATTTTTTTAGACATATAAGTATTTCCTCTAAGTGATTAAAAATAAAACGTTATTCCCGCACGCATAGGATGATCTCCAATGGTGCGAAATCGAACTTCGCTTGAAATGGAAGTCACGCCAATTCCTGTCTCAAAACTAAACCCTAAAGAATCAAGACCTGAGAAAAAGAATTCACCACCAACATATCCAGAAACCTCAAAACCAGAGTCATTATCTGATGTGGATGTTGTTGAATTATAAGTTTCTTTACTAATTAAGCCTGCACCAGCTCCCATATAAAAATTCATATTATCTTCTTGAAAAACGATGCGGTAAACTTTTGCAAGAAATCCAAACTTAGAGGCATTTTCTTGAGTATCTACACCCACTTGAGCAGAAACCCCTAAGTCAGGGTTGGGATAATAGCGAACAGCTAAAGACGGCAAACCTCCATCAATGCCAAATTGATCGGCGTACCCTACCCCTAAGCGATTGGTAAGATCCTTACCGTACCCAACGCATGATAAAGATAAAATAGAAATCAAAACGAAGATCTTTGCCTTAAAATTCAACACATGCTGCATAGTTCTCTCTCCCCATGGAATTTACTGTAGTTATTGCCCCTAACCCCCTTATATTTCAAGGAATTATTCACTTGCCACAGAGGTCCAAGCCGATTATTAAAAAGAAAATC
>JAGRAB010000353.1 GCA_020435085.1 Bdellovibrionales bacterium
ATAATAAAAATGACTTTAGTATTAGGGCTGGGGCATCTCAGCTAACAATCTTAGGGGGCGCAGTCAACCCCAGCAAACCTCCACAAGTGAGACCGATTCCGGCTCAAGAAACGGATTTCATTGATGGAAATGTAGAAAACAAGTTCATTGGTGATCCATTAAAAGTCACTGATTGGATTTCTTTAAAGAGATATGAGGGTGCGGTTCACTGGACCTCGTATCTTTCCCAGTCTGCGACTTTATCTTGGAACTCCGGGTACGCAAGGCAAGAGCAAAGGGCTATTTATCAGCATGGATTTGATTATGCTCACAATGATAATATTTTTGTGACTGATTTAGGCCTAGAATGGCTAGCCAGTGAATCTCATATATTCAAAGTCGGGATTTTTCACAAAACTCAACGCTTAAGATCAGCTTCAGAAGTTTTGTTTACTCAATCTGGAATCCCCAAAGACAACTTTGACCACACTTCTTATGCTAGCTATTTCAAGTATAGTTATCTGCATTCGCATAGCTTAGAAATGGATTTTGCACTAAGACTCGACCAGGTCAATGTGAATTGGCTTGAACTCACTAATGAAATTAACCGATTTATTATTGCCCCTAGATATCAAATTAGACACGATATTACAGACCACCTCTCTCAAAGATTCTCCTATGGATTGGGCTATCGAGCACCACTGACATTTTTTGAGTCTCAACATGGCAACAATGAAAATGGCTACCAAGTGAATATTACTAATCTAGAGAAAGCTCACTCCTTTGTCTATTCATTGAGCTACAATACCCCTGACTACTACATCACTGGCGGAGCCCACTATACAAAACTTGAAAATATGGCCTATGGCTTTGAGTCCCAAGGACAACCCATATTTTATCAAAACACCAGTGAATCTTATAATATTTGGACCAATGATATTTTGCTAGGTTATAAAGCGACTCCTTGGTGGATGCTCGAGAGCAGTTTAGAATTTTTTACTTATGAAGATGGCTATACAAAAAAACTTCCCACAGCTGCGATAGAGAAACGTTTCCAATTAAAATCAAATATTAACTCTGGATCATGGACCCACAATTTGACAGCAACCCTTGTCGGCTCTAGAGATCTCTCTCGATATGGCCAGTATAACAACTACTATGCCGACAGAAATCAGTTTCCTCCACCAGAAACCCGTGGTGATCAATTAAAAGATCAAAAAGCTCCAGCCTATGTTGTTCTTGACACTTCTGTGACCTATGCCTTTTGGAAAAACTATCATGCCAGCTTGGGGATCAACAATCTACTTGATGAGACCCAAGTTAAACACGGGGACAATCCGTCGGCATGGCATTGGCATTTTGATCATGCTCACTATGATGGTCTCCACACTTGGGGTCCCAATCGCGGAAGAGAGTACTATTTAAAATTATCCGCTGATTTTTAAACGATTATTTTTCTTCCCAATGGCCATTCAAAATGAGTTTCGCAGGCGCAGTCTAGGACTATTTGATTTTTTTTGCTGTTCATTGGAATTTCAAAAATAGAAGTAAAATTGGTCGGGGCGCCTGTAGCCAGGCAACCCCTTGATTTGACTAGGTCAAAAAACCTGTGTGTTACTTTTAGTTACCTCTGCTTAAAACTCAAGATTTGACCTTTCTGCTCGCTAGGCACTTTATAGCCGAGCTGATTGGTCGCACCTTTGACGTTCACTCCGGCAAGCCTCAGATAGACGTCAGTGGTCGACATCTTCCGATGACCCACTATCGCCATCACAGTCACTAGCGGGACACCCTGGGCCAGCAAATTGGTAATAAAGGTGGCTCTGAGATCATGGAACTTGATTTCACTAATTCCAAGGGATCGACAGAACTCCTTTGTCACTTGAGCTTGTTCTCCATTCGTCCACTCTTTTAAATGCGGAAGAACAAATCTATTTTCACTAGCTGATTTTTTGAACTTTAACTCAACTAGGAAAGATTTTAGCTCAAGACTGATGGGAACAACTCTAAAGTCTCTGGTCTTAGTTGGTCCAAATCCGTCCTTGCTAGTCCACTGTTTCGTCACTGAGATTGTGTTTGCCTCAAGGTCAATGTCTCTCCACTTGAGAGCATACATTTCGCCTGATCGCATTCCCGTCATCAGTGCCATCACCCATATGGAATAAAAGCGATGGCGGGTATCTCTTGCAACTTTTAAAAACAACTCTGCTTCGCTGGCCGTTAGAACTTTTTGTTCTCGCTGAGGGATTTTAACAGTAAGTCCTCTTGTAGGATTGCTGATAATAATTCCCTCTCCTACAGCCATTTCAAAAATGCGTCTGATCATTTTTAAAAGTGATTTTTGTGAGTTTTCAGACATCTGGTTATTAAGTTCTACGAAAATAAGATTAAAAATATCATTTTTCGTAAAAGACTTAATATCCTTGTCCATAAAGCTTTGCGGTAACCACTTACTTAAGCGACCACGATAGTTAATAATGGTCGATTGTTTACGGTGAAACTGCATACGTTTCAAACATTCATTAAGCCACTCTTTAAAAGTCCAAGGTGTCTCTTCTAGGCTTAACATTTCTAGCTCTTTTTTAATCAAAAATTCCACATCACGGGCTTTTCGTTCTGACGAAATGCCCCTTTTTCTTCGAGCTATTTGTTTTCCACGTTTGTCTTTGGTTTTAACAAAGACTTCAAACAATTTCTTTCCGTTTTTAGTATAGGGTTTAATCATGCTGCACTCCTTTTTGAAAGGAGCCCAGTCAGATCTTCCACATGAAAGCGTAGCCGTGAGCCTAATTTTCTGGCTTTTACTTTGCCTCGACACACCATTATGCGTAGGGCGTTTGGTGTAATTCTTAAAAAGGCGGCGGCTTCTTTTGTGGAATACCACTCACAGGTTATTCGGTTATCAAAGAGCTTGAGAGCCAACACTTGATTGGCTTCATTTTCGTAGGGTGATTTCATATCATCCTCCTAAATAAAAAGCCAGTCTCGTTTGTGGTCGTTGCTGGGTTATTGGTTCTATTTCTTTAATATTTTAATTTCTGATTTGTTGATTTTTTCTGTTGGTGAAGTTTCTTTTTTTATCTTTCTTAAGTGTTTTGTTTGCTGATTTTTTGTTACATTTTTCTTCTCCTTTTGTTGCGTTTGTTTCTTTTAATTTTTTGGCCGTTTTTTTTTGGTCCTATGCAAGAACGGATTCAGCTAGCTAAATCCTCAAATCGCCCCTACTGGCCTAAGCCTGCGGCTTCAATTTGCTTGTTGGGGACACCCCAAACCCCTGTCGCCAAAAGCGCGATAGAAGCTAAAATCAGGCCGTTAAAAGCCATAAGTCTACGTCTTCTGGGATTCAGAAAAGGCATCGTTCAAATTTGTTATGATTTTTTAGAGAAAATTGGTTTAAGCTCGATAAAAATAAGCTTCTTTGATCTCTGAAGACCACTCATAATGAGCTGAAATCAGCGCGTCAAGGACTTTTCTGCTGAAATTTTAGGAGCTGCAATTAACAGCTCTCTGAGAGAATTTTTAGCAAATATTTTATAGCGAAGTATATGAGAAGTCTGATTATGGTCTTCTTATCTAAGTATTGGGA
>JAGRAB010000354.1 GCA_020435085.1 Bdellovibrionales bacterium
GGATTGCGCACGTTCTTTTATTTTTTCAATTAAATGCTCACTGCCTTCGACGGCGAGTAAAACGCTGGCAGCCATACATCGCTGACCCGCACATCCCGTAAAGGAATCACTAATGCCTCGCCCAGAAAGATTCGCATCGGCATCGGGAAGAAGGACAATATGATTTTTTGCTCCGCCCAGTGCTAAAACACGCTTACCTAAATTTGTGCCCCGCTGATAAACGGCTTTTGCGGCTCGACTGGAACCCACGAAACCAATGGCTTTTACCAAAGGATGATCGATCACCGCATTCACAGTTTCAACTCCCCCTTGCGCCACACTGAAAACTCCTCTTGGAAGCCCAGCCTTAGCAAGAAGTTCCGCAATTGCATGGGATGTTAATGGCGTTTTATCAGACGGTTTCCATAGGTAGCTATTGCCGAGAACCAGTGCAATAGGAATGGTCCACATAGGGACCATGGCAGGAAAGTTAAAAGGTGTAATATTGGCAATCACACCAAGAGGTTCTCTACGGTACTCACAAAACACACCTCTTGAGACTTCAAGTCTTCCACCGTGATCCATGTTTTGAATACTCAGTGCGAATTCTAAAACCTCAACACCTTTCATCAACCCCGCTTTGGCCTCAGCCAAAGTTTTTCCACTCTCCACGCTCACCGTTTGAGAAATATCATCAAGATTTTCTAATAAGAGATTTCGAAATCGAAACAGAACTTGGCTGCGTTCTTTAATAGGAGTGACACTCCATTGAAGAAATGCTTCGTGCGCATTTTTAGCCAGTTTATCAATATCAGCGGCGGTTGAAGATTTGCCTTCGCCAATGACATTTCCAAAATAAGGAGATGTCACTTGAAAAGTGTCGCCCGATCCACTCACCCACTCTCCGCCAATATAATTTTGAACTTTTTGTGGTTTTTCGATTTTTTTAATTGTGTTTTTCATGCACACCTATTTTTTTAAACTCTACTCTTTTTTAATTCATCAATGTAAATAGCTCATCCTTGTTATTCAGATTAACAAGGATACCTGCCCCCCATGTGAGAGCAACTAAAATTATTGAATTTCAAGTTGGAAACATGAAATCTTAGTGAGAAGACCCTTTACTCATAGTATTTGTCATGGCGCGTGAAGAGGTTGCTTACCACTTGCAGAAATCAGTACATCAAAAGATGTGGGCAATAGTAAGTCCTTCATAAGATTTTTTTAGACCATAAAATTTCTTTTTTAACTTCAACAGCTCCTTCCAACTAACTATAGCTAAACTCTTGGATGCATTGTTTTTCTATATGATAGAAATAATTTAGCCGTACTTCTGAGCAATTTCAAATAATAACACATAACTACTTTTCAATAAAAATTTGACATCGCTGGTTTATTATTTTAAATAATTCTTTATCTAGACTCAATGTGATTGAGTTTGTCTAAAGATGCGAGGAAAGGTGATGAAATCCCCTCTCTACAACGCTGCGACGGCAATGCAACAAATGGGTAACCAACTCACTTTGAGAATATATCTAGAAAAAGTTGGCTCAGGTCATACGACATCTCTTTCAGTAGAGTTATTAGCATACCAGAGGGTCAATAAACTTAACCTTGAAAACAATAAAGCTGATTAAACCTAAAGGGCCATTCACTCAATGAAAAAACAACTCTCCATATTTGAACAAATTCCTGTATCAAATAAATCACAACTATCCCTAACAAAGTTAATTGAAAGTGGCTCTCGCAAGAAAAAAGTGGGACGCCCTCGTCTTTTCCAGCCAAATACTTTTGGCGGCATTCAATTTAAAAATTACAACCCAAGAGAGCAGCGACCACTCAAAAGCAATCAAGCTCTTCATCTTATTTTAAGATCCTCATTAGCTGTTGGCGTAAGATCTTTTCGAACTCCTAAAAATGAAGAAAAAATTTGGGAAATTATTGAAAGACATGCCGAGAAAAACGGCATTACCATTTATGAGTATGCGAATGCTGGAAACCATTTGCACTTACTCATTCGCGCCAAACGAAGAGATTTTTACAATCGCTTTATTCGGTCCATCACTGGGCTCATTGCCAGAGCCGTCATGTCGAGTGAAAAAGGCAGCCCTCTAAAAAAAGGTCGTTTCTGGGACGCCCGCCCCTTTACTCGTATTGTTCAATTTGCAGGAAATGATTTTAAAAAAGTAAAACTTTATATTGCACGAAATCGTTTTGAAGCCCTTGGTTTTATTGATTACATCCCAAGATCAGCTAAGAAAAATTCTGACTGGAAGTGGTTTTGTGAAAATTATGTGTGTTTTCGGGTTTAAAAAAATCGCCGACACAATCAAGGTCGGCGATCTTAAGCTTTACTTTACAGGAGCCACATTTTCACTTGCAGTGTTTGAAGGTTTCACTCGCTGATAAATAGTTCCGTCTAAATAAAATGTGTCTTGATCGATAAATTTATAGCTTCTAAAAATTTCCTGACCGTTTTTATTTTCTTCTTCTGCGATTTTCTGACATTTCTTTTTAAGAGCGTCGGTATCATATGGATTTCCGATATATTCAATTGCCGTCCTATGAACATCAGACTAGATTCAACACCCCTTATTGTCTCTGTTGAAAGACGATCTGATCCTAAAGTTTTTGTCAAAACTCTGCTATTTTGTTCAAATGAAGCATTCATTTGTTACCCCACGATTGACCGTCAGACCTTTTAAAAAACAAGATGCTTTGCAATGTGAGGCGTTTCTCTCAGACCCCGAGGTCACGAAATTTATTGGCGACGGAAATTTTAAATTCGAAAAGACTTCTAGTGAAAAAATGGTGGATTGGTTTATGGCTTCTTGTGATTCAAAAACTGGCCTTGGTACCTGGGCTATTGCTCTTAATAATAACGGAAATATAATAGGCAATTGCCACCTTTCGCTTTGTGAACCCGTTGGAAAAGTAGAGTTTGGGATTGCCATTGCAAAAACACACTGGCGTCAAGGCTATGCGGCTGAAGTGATTCCTGCTCTGCTTGATTACGGGCACAAAAAATTAGGACTGGGCGAAATTGTTTGCACTGTACATCACGAAAACTCTGCCACAAAAAAAGGACTTGAAAAATTAGGGTATAAATTCGATCGAAATATAATCCACTTTGGAATTTCACAGGAGTTGTATATAAAGTCCTCTTGAAATAATCCTTGCTAAAACATAAAAGTTTTTTCAGACCTAACCATTAAGAAGTACTATCATTTACTGACACACCAAATCTTCCTCAGTTTTTCTTCCGACTTTCAAAGACATATAAATTTCAGTTAAATATTCTCCCTCAGAAATTTTGACACCAAAAAGATCTCGCCCGATTTCTTGAAAACCTAGCTTTGAATATAATGACATCGCTGGTTTATTTTCTTCCATTACCGTGAGATGAATGAATTCAAGAAAGTTCTGTTCTTTTACCCATTCAATTAAGCTCTCTAGCATGAGTTGCCCAATACCGTGACTTCGCCAGTTGGATTTTATTGACATCCCTATTGAACCTCGGTGGGCAATTCTCTTTCTTTGCCCATTTTGAAAATCCAATATACCAATAAGGTCATCTTGATATTCTGCAACCAATAGTAAACGGCCCTCTTTGTTTTGAAAGCTTAAAATACGTTCTTTTTGTCGATGTTCATCAAAAGATACAAAATCTTCAGATGTCGTAATCAAATACTCACTCGTATTAAAGACTTCTATGGCCAATCCATTGAGCTTTTTTGCATCTTCAGCAATTGCTTTTCGAAGAGTGACTGCTTCACTATTTTTACAAGTTATTTCTTTCGGAGAAAAATTTGACATTTTTAAACTCAATTTCCGTACTTTAGAGTCATCTGATAAAGATTCTACTCAATTCGCTATTGAATTGGCCCACTTAATTGCGGATTTTGAATATCTACCGCGTCGAT
>JAGRAB010000355.1 GCA_020435085.1 Bdellovibrionales bacterium
GTAGTAGGCATGTTCCCAAACATCACAAGTGAGAAGAGGGGTTGCTCCATTTTTTGTAAGAGGCGTTTCTGCATTTGCAGTGGTCTCAACCATAAGATTGCCCGATTTGTCTTTAGTCAACCAAGCCCAACCAGAGCCGAATTGACCGGCTGCGGCCGCGCTCAACTTCTCTTTAAATTGAGCAAAAGAGCCAAATGTTTTATTGATAGCTTGAGCTAAGCTGCCATTGGGTTCGCCGCCACCGTTGGGGCTCATACTGTTCCAATAAAAAGTATGATTCCAAACTTGAGCCGCATTGTTAAAAATTCCACCATTTGATTTTTTAACAATATCTTCAAGGCTAGAGTTTTCAAACTCAGTTCCAGGAATCGCGGCATTGAGTTTATCAACATAGCCTTTATGATGTTTTCCATAATGAAATTCTAAAGTTTCTGGCGAAATATGTGGTGCCAGGGCGTCATTTGAGTAGGGTAAGTCAGGTAAAGTGATTGCCATAAATTCTCCTTCGTAAAATCAATGGCACATAATATAATTGGGAAAAGGTCGTGTCTAGATGCAGGACGGTGATAGGCCTATTTTCAATAGGCCCTGATAGGTTTACTCAATCAAACAATACCATTGTCTTTAAGAACAGTTTGTAACAGCTGAAGATGATTGAGGGGGTGAAGCCCCATTTTTTCAATAAGAAGCATTTTAAGTGCATCTTTTGGAGCCTTTCCATAAAAGCTCACAAGGCGGTCATAAGAATTAGCCGTAGAAACAAGAATGGCTAATGGGTCTAACTCAGCTTCTCTTAAGCCTTTTGGAAACCCACTACCATCAATAAATTCTTCATGTTGCAGAATGATATTAATGACAGTTTTGTCATAAAAAGGAAAGCTTTTGACTCGGTCTGCGCCATTATAGGGGTGCATTTCATAGAGGGCGGCTTCATCGGTTGTCATTTCTTGGAGTGTTTTTTGAAAGGGAACAGGGTGGTGTTGATGTTCAATATCATGAATGAGAGCACCAAGTATTAAAAGGTTCATTGGAACAGTGTCATCAAGATTGAGTTTTTCAGCAAGCCCTACAGCTAATGAAGCCACTGTGACTCCATGATGAGAAATGGAATTGTCTTCATTAGGTAGTTTTAAAATAGAGCACAGTGCTTTTTGCTCTTTCTTAATAAAGTCAACAAAGCGGCCAGAACCTTCTTTAGCAACGTTGTAAAAAGCTTCACTTTCGGGATTATCCATAACATCTTCAGCAGCTGCTTGTTGTACACCTTGGATAATCTCTGCGCGAGATTCAATGGGGCGATCTGTATTTTGGTCGTAGGCCATTTCTATATTATTTGACATATAATCGCGATATAATTTTTCGTCATCTGAGCGGATATACATTTTTTTTAGTTTTTTCTCTTTTAAACGTTTTAAACGACTGCCTTCAAAAGAGTCGCCTTTGCGACAATATAAAATTTGTTTACCAGCAATTTGGATATAAGCATCAAAATTGATTTTTAAATCTCCTCGCAATGTACTTACTCGAATAGATACAAAATCTTTTGATTCCACAGTTTCCATCCTTTAGAATTTTATTATGGATGAAATTATTAAAGAGTTCAAATCTGAGAGTGAGGGGCTGGTCCAACATTTATTAGCTATTCTTGAAGAGGCAGAGGGTGATTTCTCAAAAGTGAGGTCACTCGATACTTATGGTCAAATAGTGGACCGAATAATGGGGAGTTCTCAAACCATTGCAGTAATGAACCCCGACCAAACGACAGTTGCAACAATCGGGAAATATGCAGAGCTATGTAAAAGTATTGGTTATATGGGGTCCCAAATTCAAAATAATATAGAATTATATAATGTGACTGTGGGAATTTTATTGGATGGTACAGAAATGTTGGAGCAAATGCTCAATTCTTTAGATGATAAAAATAATAAAACTGTGGATGATTTTATGACCGATCGTTTTTTAGAAAGGCTTGTTTGGTTGGCAGGGCAATTTGATGGATCTTATAGGGCATCTCTCAGCACAGAAAAAAGAAGTGATTCTGAAATGGTGGGCTCTCAATCTGAAATAGATGCTTTAATTGCTCATTTCTCGAAAGCCTAACTGTTGAATCACCCAAGTTTTTAACTCTTGAAGATTTTCTCTTTCAAACTGAAATTTTTCTAAAAAAGGAAGAAGCTCTGTGAGTTGGTAATGAGCAATAATAAGAAGAGCACTTTTCTTTAAACCATGTCCGCCAGCTCGTGATAGTGGCGAA
>JAGRAB010000356.1 GCA_020435085.1 Bdellovibrionales bacterium
CATTATAAATATATTTATGTTATATTTATTTAATTTTTTTTTTTTTTTATATTTTTTTTTAATGATATGTCGAACACCTATACAATGATGTAAGACTTGCCACGATAAAGCAGTTATTTGAAAACCCGAAGTAAATACTTCGGGTTTTTTTGTTGCAGTTTAAGTTTAGGTGCCAACTGTCAGCTGGCACCTTGCGGCTAGAAGAAGAAGTTCACACCGCCATTGAGGACTGTGTGGCGTTGACTTGAGCTTGATGCATCAGGATTTCTCGTACCATTTCCTGAAAAGGAAGAAGAATAAAGCGAGAAATCCAGACCACCAAAAACCTGAATATCACTTCGCATCCGGTAACCACCAAATATACCAAATTCATTGATGGAGTTATCATTACTTGAACCAGAAGTGACCGGAGATTCATTGAGTCCTGGACGCCAAGTAATAAAAACTTTTGCTCCAGCAGACCATCGAGGGTTATGAGAGATTGGAAACTGGCCTCGTAAGCCAAAACGAAAACCACTGTATTCCATTGTTGTAAATGTTCTTGGACTAGAGTCATCGACAAATAATCGGTAGTTTGAATAGCCGCCGAGTATTTCAACCCAAGGGTCCCAAATGCTTCCTTGGCCCATACGGATATAGTAACCAAACATAAATTCATAACGACTGAGAGATTGTGAAAGCTCTGAGGGCGTAGAGCCACTGGCATTATCAATAGAAATAATACCCTGGCTGATTGTTAAGTGCATAGCCCAAATATTAGTGAGCCAAAGCTCACCCTCAAGAGTGACACTTGGGTAGTAGGGGTTGGAAGCATCATAGTTTGTTCCATTTGTGAGGTTTGTGCTCGTCTTATACATTCCAAGTCCAAGGCCGACAGCCGCTCGTCCAAATGTTGGTGGATTTTTTGGAACCCACTCTTTTGGATTTTCACCAAAGCTGACATCTTTATCTGGTCGAGTGTTGATATTTGAGGTATTTGCGGCTCCAGCAAGGGTATCTGTGTTTTCATATTCAACAAAATCAATGCCGGCAATTTTGGCGGAAGGTTGAATAGCACCCTTTTCTCGTTCAGTAAGAATCATTCCAAAAGAAAGAGAGTCTTCAATTTTAAGAAGTTTTACTTTTCCGAGGATTTCTTTTTCAGTATTAATCAAAAAGTGAAACTTTGGATGACGGTTGAGTTTTAAAATTTGAACAACAGGAATGACTTGTTTTTCAATAACCCCATCTTTGGCTCCGAGATTCACTGTGACACGGTTGCCGTCTCGGCTCAAAATTCGACCAGAATAGGGAATTTGTTTTTTAATTTTTTTAAGGAGATCAGAGAGTTGGTCTTTTAACTCATCTAAATCAAAACGAGGAGAATTTTTAACTTCTTGTTGAGCAAAGAGCAAAGAATCTTCCGTAAGAAAAAGTGATAACGTAAGATTAATCCCATTTGGCCCCTTTGTGATTTTTGCAGCAAAAAAAGCGTCGGCAGGCTTTAGGCTTTCGCTAATTTTTCTTGCACGCTCAATATCTTGAGCAATTTCTACAGGAGAAAGAATTGGGCCGACAGTATTTGCTACAGTTAAATCCCAGTGATGATCATTTTTAAGAAGTTCAAGTAAGTGATTCTCAAGGGGGCGTGCATAAATCCCCTCAAGATTATCGACAAAAGGGAGAACAGCAACTTTATCAATCGTAATAAGTTGGTCAATTTGACTACGGTAGTAAGTAGACCCACTTTCTTCTTGTGCATAAAGTTGTGAACTCAAATTGAAAGAAATGAGCAAGACTAACGTCAAGAGATAAAAATTTTTAAATGGGACCAAGTAAATCATCAAAATCCTTAATATTCCATTACGTATAGTTTGCTATTTTTATTACTAAAAGGTCAATTTTCATAAAGAATGAATGCTGATTTTCCGATCTAAGACAGGTGAAAAGGCTCTTTTTTTTCAACATAATTCTAATATTGGTTTCATCTTCTCATGTGACCTACGCGCAGGTGGATCCTTCATCAGCATTATTGTTAAGGTCGAGCGGAAAAGCTCCAACAAAAAAAGACCTAGACTCAAGTCGGTATCAAGTTCGTGAGTTGCCTCAACAAAATGTTGATGAAAGAAGACTACAGTCATCGCCGACCCAGGTACCGACAATGCCAAAACAAGAAGTTTCGCCGTTACTACCAACAGTCAATGCAACTTCCCCGAAAGATGTTCCCATAAGTGATGCAGCAAAAGACGTAAAAACTTCGCCTCCTAATAATGAAAATCAATCCTTGATCCCCCCTGTTCAAGATATGATTTTAGGAGGGTCATTAGATAATATTTCTCAATATCGCAGAGAATTAGATCGTGATGATTATCGAAGAAACATTATCGATCTTAATCTTGTTCCAATGTATATTTACAATAACTCTTCGAGTAATTTTTGGTATCGAAATTACTTTACGAGTTCTCCAGGCGTGCACCTTGGTGCGGATATTTGGATTACGCCGTTTTTTGGTTTTCATACGTCATATCAAACAAGCTTAAATGCTTCGATAAAAAAAGAGACGACAAGCTCTGCAGCTCTCCCTGCTCAGCATGAGTGGTTTGATGCGGGCCTTCGTTTTAGAAAATTTTTTGGAAATAGCAAACAAGCTGCGGGAATTATATTTTCTGTCGACTTTAGTGAGTATCAATTCAAAATAGAGAAATCAGCTCAAAATCGTATTGGCACAAAAAGTTCAGGTGCAAAAATTGGAATAGAAACCATTCTCCCGAAGAATGACGTGTACCAATGGAACTTGGGGTTTGTTATTGTTCCTCGAGTCGACCATAAGCAGGTGGATACAGTGCTTGATATTGAATCAGGGAGTAGCCAAGAGTCCACGCGGTTGGGAGTTTCTGTGGGAGGGCGATTTGTATTTTCTAGAAAGAGCCAAGTTTTTTGGAAGCTTTCACATGAAGTTGAAAAAAATCTTTTTGAAGGACAAAGTAGTGTGAATGACCCCAAAACAGGAGCTCCCATTGATGGGGTAGATGTAACAAATAGTTTTACTATCTTGAGCCTTGGTTATACTTGGGGCAATTGACCTTTTAAAATTTAGAAACTGGCCCACTTAATTGTGGTTAGTAAGTGCCTCTCGGCTCTCTAAATACTTTGTTTTTCTACAAAATTTGAAGGATCGAGCCGTACTTTTGACTGCAA